>NZ_RZGQ01000064.1 GCF_003989735.1 Legionella sp. km772
GATAAAAACTCATTTAAATCACTTTGCTATTAAGTACAAATTGATTCTTAGAGCGAACCAGATTGCTTGGCAGGAGCTTAAAAATATGGCAGCTTAAAATTGACCGTGCGTAACATGAGATGTTAAGGAAATATTAAATGATCCATTTTTTTGGTTAACCACTGAATATTAAGCCATGCTTAGCGTGTTTTGAGCTTCATTAATATTTGCCTTAGCGATATACTCTAAGAGATCATAGGACATTGGCCTAAATAGGTCATATAATAAAACGTTAATCTGCTGACATTCTATTTCAATTCGTGAAACAGCAATCAAGCATTGATGGGAAAAGACTAGGGCCTGGGATGGTTTTAATTAGAATAATAATCTTATTATTAATAGCTAGTGAACTTCAGGCTTTTCCGTGGGTTCTAAATAATCCCTATCCTGATGCCCAGTCCAAGCAGAATATTTACTACTCCTCATTTACTGAACAACCCAAGACATTGGATCCGGCTCGGTCTTATTCTGCAAATGAATATCTATTTATTGGTCAAATTTATGAACCCTTATTAGAATATCATTATCAACTAAGACCCTATCAATTATCTCCTTTAACAGCAGCGGCAATGCCGCAGCTACGTTTTTTAAATGAGAAAGGTGAAACTATTGCACTGGGGGAGGGCGTAAGCCCTGCATTCAGTGTGTACACCATTTCCATTCAGAAAGGGATTTTTTATCAGCCTCATCCAGCTTTTGCGAAAAATAAAAAGGGCCAATTTTTATATCATCATTTAGACGATGATTACTTAGACGAGCATGATATTAGTAAACTAGCGGATTTTAAAAAAACAGGGACGCGTGAATTGCGAATAGATGATTACATTTATCAAATTAAGCGTCTAGCTAATCCTGCAGTAGGCTCACCCGTTTATGGTTTAATGAGTGATTATATAGTTGGTTTTGCTGACTATGGAAAAACCCTACCACGTATCCTAGGTGAGGGGAGTTTTCTTGACTTGCGTCAATACCCTTTAAAGGGTATTAAAAAAATTGACGATTATACTTTTGAAATTACCCTAAAAGGTCAATATTCCCAATTTTTATTTTGGTTGGCGATGCCTTTTTTTTCCCCTATACCTTGGGAGGCAGATCTTTTTTATTCTCAATACGATATGGATGATAAAAATTTAACCTTTAACTGGTATCCAGTAGGCACTGGGCCCTTTATGTTATCCGATAACAACCCTAATCGAGCCATGCTTTTAGAAAAAAACCCTAATTATCGTCCCGTATTTTTCCCGACCACGGATCCCAATACTAATCTGCCCATTTCGTCGCCATTTGTAGGCAAACGTTTGCCGCTTATTGATAAAGCGATTTATACGCTTGAAAAGGAGTCCATTCCACGCTGGAATAAATTTTTACAAGGTTATTATGATGCTTCCGGAATTAGTGCCGATAGTTTTGATCAGGCTCTTCATATAAATAGCTTTGGCGAGCCGGTCTTAAGCCAGGAAATGCGCGATAAAAAAATGCATCTGATTCAAACGCTTGAGCCTTCCATTTTTTACATGGGGTTTAATATGCTCGATCCTATTATTGGTGGAAACAGTGAGCGAGCAAGGAAATTACGCCAGGCTATCTCTATAGCGGTGAATTATGACGAAAGTATCGCCATTTTTTATAACGGACGCGGGCGGGCTGCACAAGGTCCCATTCCACCTGGGATATATGGCTATAAAGAGGGAGAGGCGGGAATAAATCCTTATGTATATAAATGGGTCAATAATGCTATCCAACGACGCCCTTTGGATGATGCCAAACAATTATTAACAGAGGCAGGCTATGATCGGGGGATCGATCCTAAAACCAACAAGCCCCTGATTTTAAATTATGATGTAACAACCTCAGGTTCGCCTGAGGATAAGGCGATTTTAGATTGGATGCGCAAGCAATTTGCGAATATAGGGATTGATTTAAATGTTCATCCCACTCTTTATAATCGTTTTCAAGAAAAAATGCGTACCGGAGATATCCAAATTTTTAGTTGGGGTTGGAATGCTGATTACCCCGATCCGGAAAATTTCTTCTTTCAATTATACAGTCGGAACTCTAAGGTAAAATATGGGGGCGAGAACGCAGCGAATTATAATAACCCTGAATTTGACCATTTATTTGAATTAATGAAAAATCGCAGTAATGACCAGCAACGGCAAACACTTATCGATCAAATGTTAGAAATTGTTCGACACGATGCGCCCTGGGTTTGGGGGATGCATCAAGAGCAGTTTACCTTGCTGCAAGATTGGGTAGCTAATTTTCAAGCCAACAGTATTTATTTAAGTACCTTAAAATATGTGGCTGTTGATGTCTCTGAGCGAAATAAATTAAGAACAGAATGGAATCAGCCTATTTTTTGGCCTTTAATTTTGCTTGCCGGGCTAATGCTGCTATTGATTCTGCCTTTAGTGTTTACCTATTACCAAAAAGAGCGATTAGCTGCGCCAAGGATGTCTATTAAATGATTAGTTATGCATTTCGACGTTTAATTTATGCCATTCCGATTTTATTCGGCATTAATCTGTTAACTTTTATTTTATTTTTTATGGTAAATACCCCTGATGATATTGCACGAATGCATTTAGGGCATAAACACGTCAATCAGCAAGAAGTTGATGATTGGAAAGCTGCACATGGTTATGATTTACCTTCCTTTGTGAATGAAAAGGCTCAGGGCCTGCATAAACTCACCGATACTTTGTTTTTTCAGAAATCTATGATGTTATTTACTTTTAACTTTGGGGTTTCTGATGCTGGTCGCGACATTAGCCATGATATCAGTTACCGGATGTGGCCAAGCCTAGCTATTGCCATCCCTATATTATTATTTGATATCTTAGCGAACATTGTTTTTGCTATGGCGATGGCCTTTTTTCGCAGTACTTATCTGGATTTAACAGGAGTGATTGTTTGTATTGTTTTAATGTCTATTTCAAGCCTATTTTACATTATTGGCGGACAATATATTTTTGGTAAAGTCTTACGTTTAGTACCCATTTCTGGTTATGACGACGGTTTACAAGCGTTAAAATTCATTATTCTACCGGTGCTTGTTGCCGTAATAGGAGAGTTAGGTTCTGGGGCGCGATGGTATCGTTCTTTATTTTTAGAAGAAATAAATAAAGATTATGTGAAAACAGCAAGGGCTAAAGGTTTGTCTGAACGGATTGTGCTTTTTAAGCATGTCTTAAAAAATGCCATGTTACCTATCTTAACAGGAATTGTGGTCCTTATTCCTTCCCTGTTTATGGGTAGTCTCGTTTTAGAATCATTTTTTGGCGTTCCAGGTTTAGGCAGTTACATTATCGATGCCATCCAGCAACAAGATTTTGCTATCGTAAGAGCGATGGTATTTTTAGGATCTATTTTATATATCGCAGGTTTAGTGTTGACCGACTTTTCCTACATGCTAGTAGATCCCCGAGTAAGACTATCTTAATAAAATAGAGAATTAAATGCACTTCGAGTTTTTATGGACTGATAAATGTTTTTTAATCTTACTGAGTTTGGCCCTCATCCTTACTTTATTAAGTTTGCGTAAACAACAAATTCGCCGTTCTTTTTCCATTATATTACATAGGCCCTTAGCTCTAAGTGCGGGCATTTTATTAGTCTTTTTTTTAATTATTGCGGTACTAGATTCAATTCATTTTGATACAGGGTCAAGTAATGCCAATAATATGACGGATTCGCTGTTGGATAAGTTAGTTGCCCCTATAGGATCTGTGTACGAGAAAACCTATTCTGCACCACTCGCATTGAAGATGTTTGTCAGTGAAACCCTGATGGTAAATGGAGTGATGAAACAGACTTATCCACGCCTTGCCTATGTGCCAGCAACGATTAAAACTCCGCAGGATAAGGAGAGGGTAATTAATGATAGTTTATTGATGGCCTTGGGTTATTGTGGTGCGGTTATTGTTTTGTTTTGGCTTATCAATATGAGTATTAATAAACTGAATAAAAAGAAATTGATTTATATAAGCCCATCAGGTTTTAGTGTGTTTATCACGCTAAGTCTACTGATTTTTTTAATCGTATTTTCCTATAGTTTGTCACGTAGTTTCCATATTTTAGGAACAGGGCAGATTGGTCAAGATATTTTTTATTTCAGCTTAAAAAGTATTCGAACAGGATTAATAATTGGTTTATTAACTACTTTATTCATGCTGCCGCTGGCAGTTTTTTTAGGAATCGCTGCTGGTTATTTTGGGGGTTGGGTGGATGATGTTATTCAATATATCTATACCACCTTAAGCTCAATTCCAGGCGTTTTATTAATAACTGCGTCAGTTCTATCCTTGCAAGCTTATATAACCTCCCATCCAGAACAATTTCAAACCTTAGCGAAAAGCGCGGATGCGCGTTTGTTGGCTCTGTGTTTTATTTTGGGCGTAACCAGTTGGACAAGCCTCTGTCGTTTATTGCGGGCAGAAACCTTAAAATTACGGGAAGTGGATTATGTTATGGCTGCTAAGGCTTTAGGTAGTAATTGGTTTACGATCATTCGGAAACATTTATTGCCTAATGTGATGCACATTGTAATTATTACTTTGGTGTTAGATTTTAGTTTTTTGGTAATGGCGGAGGCTGTACTTTCTTATGTTGGCGTAGGGGTGTCACCGATGACTATCAGTTGGGGTAATATGATTAATGGTGCCCGGCTAGAATTAGCTCGTGATCCGCTGGTATGGTGGCCAATGTTTGCTGCTTTCTTATTTATGTTTGTGTTAGTTTTAGCAATTAATTTATTTGCTGATGCGGTACGTGATGCCTTTGATCCTCATCAAAGCCATGTTTAATAAATAATAGATAAAGAAAAGCGGAGTATTGAGTTACAATACTCCTAATTAATAGTTATTGGTAATAGATTATGCAACAACGTTTTGTGCATTTACGTGTGCATACAGAATTTTCTTTGGTTGATGGCTTAGTCCGCATAAAACCGCTAATGAAATCAGTGTTGGCACGAGGAATGTCTGCGGTTGCGGTGACTGATCACTGTAATTTATTCGCGGCGGTAAAAGTTTTTAAAAATGCGGTTGACCTAGGTATAAAACCCATAATTGGTGCAGACTTGCCTTGTTATAACCCAGAAAATCCTGAGATGGTTTATCCCTTAGTATTTTTATGTCTAAACAGTGAAGGCTACAATAATTTAACTTGCCTGGTATCCAAAGCCTACCAAGAAGGACAATACCTCGGACAACCCCGAGTTCATCTCGATTGGATAGAGGCCTATTCCAAGGGCTTAATTCTTTTATCTGGTGGTCGGTTTGGTGATGTAGGACAAGCAATCCTTGCTAATGATCTCAATTTAGCGAAGCAAAGAGCACAACATTGGCAAACGCTATTTCCAAATAGGTATTATTTAGAAATTCAAAGGACTGGTCGCACTGATGAAGCCTTATACAATGAGCAATTAATTGCTTTAGCAGAAACTCTTCAATTACCTTTAGTAGCCACCAACGATGTGCGTTTTATTGATAAAGAAGATTTTGATGCGCATGAAGCAAGAGTCTGCATCCACCAAGGACTTACCTTAGCAGATCCTCGACGTGTGCAACAATATAGCGCCCAACAATATCTCCGCTCCGCTGAAGAAATGGAGCAGTTATTTATTGATTTACCCAGTGCTTTACAAAATACGGTTGAAATAGCAAAACGATGCTCTGTAAAATTGAATTTGGGTAATAATTATCTGCCTAATTTTCCCATTCCTGAAGGTTCAACGGTTGAAAACTATTTATCACATTTATCCGAAGTAGGCTTAGAGGAGCGTCTGCAGCATATCTTCCGCGCCAAGTCGCAAGACGAGCTAAATGCAAACCGCGCACCCTATGATGAGCGTCTAGAAGTTGAGTTGAAAGTAATTAACTCGATGGGCTTTGCTGGTTATTTCCTAATCGTTGCGGACTTCATTCAGTGGGCAAAAAATAATGGGGTGCCGGTTGGCCCCGGTCGTGGTTCGGGAGCTGGCTCTTTAGTGGCTTATGCTTTAAAAATTACGGATTTAGATCCACTGGAATATGAATTACTTTTTGAGCGCTTTTTAAATCCCGAGCGGGTTTCTATGCCGGATTTTGATATCGACTTTTGTATGGAAGGTCGTGACCGGGTGATTGATTATGTAGCAGAAAAATATGGCCGGCAAAGTGTATCGCAAATTATTACCTTTGGTACCATGGCCGCAAAGGCTGTAATCCGTGACGTTGGTCGGGTGTTTGGTCACCCTTATGGTTTTGTTGATAAATTAGCTAAGCTCATTCCCTTTGAAATAGGCATTACTTTAAGTAAAGCCTTAGAACAAGAACCTGAACTTCAACGGCGTTATGATGAAGAAGAGGACGTTAAAGAACTTATTGATCTAGCTTTAAAGTTAGAGGGTATTACTCGCAACGCAGGCAAACATGCGGGAGGGGTGGTCATTGCTCCTTCGCAACTTACCGATTTTACTGCTATCTATTGTGAAGAGGGCTCCACGCAAATTGTCAGCCAATTTGATAAAGACGATGTGGAAGCCGCCGGTTTAGTTAAATTTGACTTTTTAGGGCTTCGGACATTAACCATCATTGATTGGGCTTTGATGACTGTCAATAAACAATGTCAGCAAAAAGGGCTGCCGTTAATCGATATTAGTCAAATACCTACAGATGATGAACTGTCCTTTGATTTATTAAAAGCGTGTAAGACAACAGCGGTATTCCAGTTGGAATCTCGGGGAATGAAGGAGTTAATTAATCGACTTCAACCTGATTGTTTTGAGGACATCATCGCGTTAGTGGCTCTTTTTAGACCTGGCCCTCTACAATCCGGGATGGTAGATGATTTTATTGATAGAAAACATGGTCGAGCCGCCGTTGATTACCCCCATCCCGATCTTGAACCCATTTTAAAGCCTACCTATGGGGTCATTTTATACCAAGAGCAGGTAATGCAAATTGCCCAGGTCTTAGCCAATTATACCTTAGGTGGAGCGGACTTATTACGTCGGGCTATGGGTAAGAAAAAGCCTGAGGAGATGGCAAAACAAAGAGAGATTTTTACAGAAGGAGCCACTGCAAGAGGGGTTGATAAGGATGTTGCAACTCATATTTTCGATTTGATGGAAAAATTTGCAGGCTATGGATTTAACAAGTCACACTCGGCAGCCTATGCGCTCGTTGCCTATCAAACAGCTTGGCTAAAAGCTCATTATCCAGCGGCCTTTATGGCTGCAGTAATGTCTTCTGATATGGATAATACGGATAAAGTAGTAACCTTTATTGATGAATGTGCCCACATGAAATTAAAGGTACTACCACCGTCAATTAATCAATCCGTTTATCATTTTACTGTGAGTGAAGATAATACAATTATTTATGGATTAGGGGCTATTAAAGGGGTGGGGGAATCTGCCATTGACTGTATCACGGAAGAGCGTAGCAAAAATGGCCCCTATAAAGACTTATTCGCATTTTGCCAACGCTTAGATTTACGCAAAGTAAATCGACGGGTATTGGAGGCCTTAATAAAAAGTGGCGCCTTTGATGATTGGAAAATAGAACGAGCCGTATTAACGGCCTCAATCGAAAAGGCCTTAAAGGTTGCAGAAAAAGAGCATCAAAATCAATCCAGTGGTCAGTTTGATTTGTTTACTCTTTTAGATGACTCTGCACAAGAGCAATCCTATATTCCTGCCAAACCCTGGGCTGAGGCACAACGCTTGGATGGCGAACGGGAAGTATTAGGTTTTTATTTAACGGGCCATCCCGCTGATCAATATCGCCGTGAATTTACTGATTATATTATCCCCATTAGTCAGTTAAATCCCTCTATACATAAAAAAGGAGCTATTTGCGGACAGGTAGTTGGGGTGCGTAAAGTATTAACCAAGCGCGGCAAACAATTAATAATCATTGGAATAGAGGATGCAACCTCGCGCCTTGATGTCGTAGTCTTTAGCGAAGTTTTTGACACTTTCAACTCCCCCTTGACCAGCGGGGATATGCTCGTTATCGAGGGAGAAATAGCGCATGATGATTACAGTGGCGGGGTTAAAATGTCCGCAAGTCAATTGTTGACTATTCCTGCTGCCAGGATGAAATTTGCTCGCTGTTTAGAACTTCGCTTGGATCAACAAAGCGAGACGCTTGTGCCCTCACTCCAATCGATTTTAAAAGCTCACACTGGTAAATGTGGGGTGCAAATTATTTATAATAATGAATTTGCGAAAGCAAGTCTGAATGTTGCGCCTAACTGGTTTGTTATGCCAAGCGATGAACTACTCGAACTTCTGGCTAATTTGCTCGGTGATGAAAAAGTGGCCATGCAATATTAATATTATGAAGGTCGAGTTTACTCGACCTGCTAATCGGCACTTAGAATAATCATTAGCTGCACAACGCCTGGTGTGGGTGTTTTATTGATATCAAACTGTTTAATATTGATCTTATATTTGTTGTTTAACTGCGCTAACCATTCAATAAACAAATTAAAGGGAACTTGATCAAAATTGATTTGCGTTTCACCCGAGCTTGTTTGCTGTAATTGAAAGGGGAATTTGATGGTGGCGTGATTTTTTAATTGCGTCGAGAGTAAAGTTAGTAATTGACCGTTGTCGATTGTTTTTTTTACGGACGTAGTCGTTTTTTGGTTTTTTACTTTATTCATCCACTGCAGCGTCTCTGTTTTTTCAATGAATTGCTGTTGCCGTTCTTCAACTCGGGAGGCAATTGGTGCATATAAAAAGAAGTAATATACATAGACCAGGACGCAAAGGGTTGCACTGAGCACCATCCATTTTTCACGTTCATTTAAATTACTTATATAAGATTTCATGATAACTCCAAGGTGGCCATAACTTGTTGTTCATGGGTTGATGCTTGGGTTTGGTTAACTTTTAATTGCTGCTTTAAAGCGTTCTCAAATTTTTGTAAGGTCGCAAAGTCTGGGCTAACCACGGTAACTAATAAAGTTTTACTTTGATAGCGCATCTGCTCTATAGTGATCGTGCTGTTTTTCATGGTTTTAGCAAATTCATTGATTAAAAACCAAAAACGGGTTTGACCCTCGTCTTGATTTGCTTTTAATAATTGGCTAATACGAAATTTGGGGCTGATAACTTGTTTGGCTTCGGGAAAAAACTGATGGTAAATACCTTCAATTTGTTGATCAATGTGTGCCGTTTTTTTATTAAGGGAATAAAGGGTTATCCCATTAACAATTAATAGGCTAATTAACCAAACTACAGCTGAGAGAGCCGCTAAGGTATATCCCTTTTTAATCCAATCGGAGGCCGTGCCATGTTGCATGCTTCCTTGACATAAATTTAAAGGATTCTTATGCACTAATTTTCGAGCAATCCACATATAGGAGGATTCTGCATTGTCCACCGTCTCCTTATTGATCTCTAATTGACTATCTGAAAAAAGCAGCGGTGGTGTTAAGGTGTGAAGTTTTGCATAAGTTAAAGCTAAAGAGCCTGATAATGCTCCTTTAAAATCGGTTTGATTAATTAGCAGATGTGGACCGCATACACAAAGCTCTTCTTCATCTAAGGCGAACCAATCAACAGTTATCATTTCAAAATCTATATTATTATCATCCATTAGCTGCATTAAATAATGCATTCTATGTTTAGCTATCACTGTAATTAAATAATGATTATTATGATAATGTTGTTTATCAAAGGCGAAATGAAGCTCTTCTACGGGTTGCGCTAATTTATCTTCTAGTGCATAGGGAATGGCCGATCTGGCTTTGCGATCAGCGAGCCAAGGTAATTCTAAAGTGATTAGTGTAACTTGGGAGGAGGACTCAACCAATATTGTAGTTGAGTTCTCTTGGAGCTTTTTAATGTCCTTAAACTCAAGTTGAGCCGGGGGGCTGAGAACAGCGCCCTCTGCATTCAGTTTTAAGCACAAACAACCCGCTTCATTTAGATATTCAGTAAAAAGAAAACATGTGTCCATGAGTCAAGCTCTATTTTAATTAACGATCTACCTGACCGAGAGAAGGTAATATGGCGCCTGTATTAACTATTAAGTAAGCACCTTAAGCTGTTCAAGCTCACGACGCCCGCGGTTTGACCACGGTGCGAAGGTTTAGGTGCTAACAGGGACAATTAGCTACAACCCGACTACTAGATATTATACATAAGCTCTGTGTTTTTTAATATTCATTTGCGTCCATTGTTGCTTTAATTGTTGGGATAATAAATAAACCACTAATGCATATTGAGGACTGGAATTATAACGGGTGATCACAAAAAAGTTAGGATAAGCTAACCAATACTCATTACCTTTGGCGGTGGTGAGCTCAATAAGTCCAGCCCGTTTTGGATGATTAAGTGATGCTGTAACTGGTTTGACCCCTGAAGCAATAAGTTGAGCATAATTGTAGTTGGCGCGGCGGGGATTTACGTATAAACGGTTAGATTTTTGTTTTGCGATAATTCGTGCACTTTGGGCTATGCCCTCATTAGTTCTCCAGCCGTGGCGATGAAAGTAATTAGCAATACTAGCAATAGAATCATCATTATCCCTAACTAAATCTCTATGCCCTTTGTTTTTATAATCCACCGCAAAAATGCGGTAATTACTAGGCATAAATTGCGGTTTACCCATAGCGCCCGCATAGGAGCCTTTATAATAAGTGGCAGGGACCTTATGTTCGCGACAAAGCAACAGATATTCTTTTAATTCACTTTTAAAGAAGGGTGCCCGCTTAGAATAGTCAAATGCAAGAGTAGCTAAAGCATCTAAAACGCGGTTGTCGCCTTGCTTTTCTCCATAGAGAGTTTCGACCCCTAAAATAGCCACAATGATCTCTGGCGGAACACCGTATCTTTTTTGCACTTTTTCTAGAGTTTTTTGATTAGCAGCCCAAAAATCCAAACCACCTTTTACCCGTTGAGGGGTCATAAAGATGTCCCTATAAACATCCCAGTTTTTCTTTTCATAGGGCTTTTCCATTGACTCGATAATTTGCGGTTGTATTTGGACCTGATTCATCGTCTCTGTTAGTTGTTTCTCATTAAAATGGTATTGTTTAACCATGGTTTTTATAAACGCTTGTACGTCTTGACGCTTAGTAAATGCAGTATCAGAATAGCTTGATAAAGAAAAAGTGAATAATAGTGTAAAACCGAGCCAGATTATTCGTCTCATGACGGATCCCAAAGTTAAAACAAAGAACTGATTTTATTGAAAACCTACCTACTTAGCAAATTTTATTTGTAAAATTAGCCAATTTGTCTGTAATATAAACAAAGCATTTTATATTACTTTCTGCGTGAAGACATTTACGATAGAATCCATTTATTTACTTAAAGGCTAATTACGGTGAGTGATTTAAAACGCATTCGGAATTTCTCTATTATTGCCCATATCGATCATGGTAAATCTACTTTAGCTGATCGTTTTATTCAAATTTGTGGCGGCTTAAGCGATCGCGAAATGAGCGCCCAAGTTCTAGATTCTATGGATATTGAGCGTGAGCGCGGTATTACAATTAAAGCCCAATGTGTCTCTCTTAACTACACTGCTCAAGATGGCAAAACTTATCTGCTTAACTTCATTGATACGCCTGGACATGTTGACTTCAGCTATGAAGTATCCCGCTCATTAGCTGCCTGTGAGGGTGCTATTCTGGTGGTAGACGCAGCCCAAGGCGTTGAGGCTCAAACAGTGGCTGTATGTTATACGGCTATAGATCAATCACTTAACGTACTGCCCGTTTTAAATAAAATTGACTTACCGCAAGCCGAACCTGAGCGAGTTATTGCTGAAATTGAGGATATCATTGGCGTTGATGCCCATGATGCTATTCGGGTAAGTGCTAAGAGCGGCATGGGTGTCACTGATGTTCTTGAAGCACTGGTTGCGCATATTCCACCACCAGAGGGCGATATTCATAAGCCGCTACAAGCGCTTATTATTGATTCTTGGTTTGACAGTTATTTAGGCGTAGTCTCTTTAGTACGAATAGTGAATGGCTCTATTCGTAAAGGCGATAAGATGCGAGTGATGTCTACCGGCCGCGTCTATGAAGTCGACCAAGTAGGTGTATTTACTCCTAAACGTACTAAATTAGATGCTCTACACGCCGGTGAGGTGGGATATGTGGTTGCAGGTATTAAAGAAATTCAAGGGGCGCCGGTAGGGGATACTTTAACCTTAGATAAACATCCTGCTGATCAGGTTTTACCTGGATTCCAAAAAGTAAAGCCCCAAGTTTACGCAGGACTATTTCCTATTAGTGCTGATGATTTTGAAGCGTTTAGAGAAGCATTGGCCAAATTAAGTTTAAATGATGCCTCTTTATTTTATGAGCCAGAGTCTTCAGAGGCTTTAGGTTTCGGGTTTCGTTGTGGTTTCTTAGGCATGCTGCACATGGAAATCGTCCAAGAACGTTTGGAACGCGAATATAACCTCGACCTCATTTCCACTGCACCTACTGTGGTTTATCAAATTGTAACGACCAAAGGCGAGACTTTATTAATCGATAATCCATCGCATTTACCCCCATCTCCTCAAATTAAAGAGATGTACGAGCCTATAGTTCGCGCCAATATCCTTGTTCCCCAGGATTATTTAGGCCAAATTATTACCTTATGCGTTGAGCGTCGAGGAGTGCAGGTTAACATGACTTACAGTGGCCGCCAGGTTTCTGTAACCTATGATATCCCCATGAGTGAGGTCGTCTCCGACTTTTTCGATCGCTTAAAATCGGTCAGTCGGGGATATGCTTCTTTAGATTATAATTTTTTACGCTTTGATCAAGCAGATTTGGTCAAGATGGATATTTTAATTAACAGTGAAAAAGTTGACGCTTTAGCCGTGATTGTGCACCGTTCTGCGTCACATAGTCGTGGTAAAGTGGTCGCGGAAAAAATGAAAGATCTCATTCCTCGCCAAATGTTTGACGTTGCTATTCAAGCCGCCATTGGTAGTCATATTATTGCCCGACAAACAGTAAAGGCTTTACGTAAAAACGTGACCGCGAAATGTTATGGTGGTGACGTCAGCCGTAAACGCAAACTGCTTGAAAAGCAAAAAGCCGGTAAGAAACGGATGAAGCAAGTAGGCCATGTAGAAATTCCTCAAGAAGCATTCATGGCGGTTTTTCAGTCGGATAAAAAATAAGTATCTTAGCGTATCGCTTAATAATTATTGTCTATTTAATTTAACTACCTCGAGATGTTTAGAGGTAGTTAAATTAGCTTAGATTAGTTTAAAAAGTCGACTGGTTGAGCGAAACTTATAAAATTCTTCGTCAACTGTTGGTCTTTTTGTTGATTAGGGTTAGCACTTTGACACCACTGATTTGATTTAGGGTGTTTTGTGCCATTAGATGTTAATACCTCACAGGACTCCTTGTTTAATATTTCAGCCTTATTAGTAGGGCACTGAGAAGGATCCATATTGCTTGGGCATGCAGCAAATTTCGAATTCACTTCAAAACTGTATTGATTGTCATTTAAGTCAGTAAATCGTACCTTAATGGGATAAGATGCGACCGTACCAACCCTAAACCCCGCAATTTGACTATTCGCAGGCATAATGACATCTTGTTTGTTTTTAAGGCAATTGGGGTCATTGGGATCTTGATTAAATACGCATACGCCATATTTTTTAATCAAGGGTTTATTTTGTTCATTGATTTGTGATTGCGGAACACCTATGGCAACGCTAAAGCCATCGGCATAATTAAACGCTTGTGGATTTTCAAGACCTCTAGTACCACCCACAGTGAAAACTAATCCATCACCCAATTCGCTCATAAAGCCAACAGCGTCGTCAACTGAAAATCCATAAGCATCGAGGGAAAGATAATTTTTATCATGGATCAATTGAACATAGGGATTAAATAAAAGCTCAGGCTTGACTTCAGTTTTATAATTATACTGGAGCTCATTAGTATACATCGCCTGTACTTTAGCGTGGTCCCAGCCAGGGATCTTAGTTTCAGCTAATGGATTTGCAGAAGCACCGCATCCTTCATTAAATGGTACCCAACCGTAGACATGATTAATTACTTGCCAATAGCTAAATGGTACAGGTTGGCTATTAGGATTTAGATTACATCTTCCTTCTTTATACAGTTGTAAATACTGTTGATGGTTTTGCTTAAAGAAAGCTTGAATAACTCCTAATTTTTGTTTTAGATCAGCGGGACAGGCAACCGGTTTGCTCACGTATTTACTAACATCTTCGTCCCATTTCACACAAGAGCCCCAAAGATTTTGCATTCTTTGTACTGCTTCACCGTAATGAAGTGATTTTTTTTGTTCTTCATTACAATTGCCTTGAATACAAGACAATACTGTTAACACAGGAGGATAGCCGTCTTTTGGTTTAACGGGCACTTGATCGTTAGGTGGTAATGTGCCTGAGCGTTGCGCAAATATATTATAACCTCCAGGCAGTTTAAGCTCGCTCAAATTGTAAACAGGCCAACCTTGGCCTAAGGGGGTGGTTAAAAAGGCGAGTAGGTGTTCTCTAAATGTGCTTAAAGGCATGGTTGAACCACTATATCCTATATAGGGATTGTTTTTAGGTTCAATAGCGACAGGCATATAGACATGGTCGACATAAGAAATGTTATAGCCAACATTGTCTGGCTTTAAAAGCCGCGTAGACTGGCCTACAGGAATAATTGAATCGCCAAAGGTGTATTCTGATAATTGAGCATAGATATTTTCGGGAAATTGCACATCACTAGAATAGGTCGTCAATGTACAGCTCGTATTCTGTCCTTCACAGCTAAGATCCGAAGGAGTGGGCAAGCTTACGTCTTGTTCGTTACGTAATCGATCATCTCTATCAGCTAGTACAACCCGGCCACCATTCCACCATGTTATATACCGCAGGTCGGACAATTTACTATATAAAGGGAGCGTAATACTTACAGAACTTCCAGGAGCAATTCCCACTCCTTCATTAACGTAGAGCTTATAAACATCATTGGTGGGGTAAGTGGCTGTTGTGCGAAAACATCCTTGCAGCCATTCATTAACGGCATTTTTACTCGTTGAAATTACTGGATAGATAGTGGTATCTGAATTATTAAAGATAGTTAATGATTTCGGTTTAACTATCATAGGCTCGTTATTATAGCCTTTGCATTCGATATCAGCAGCTAAAGCAGTTGCTGAGGTACAAAATAATAATGCTGTTCCGATAAACCTCGCCAAAGTTTGGGTTCTTAGTGCAGGTTGAATGACCAGCGAACCTTCGGGGGATATTGAATGGAAATTGATTTTTGCACTCATATTATAGCTCCTTTGACTCAATCTTAAGAAGATTCCAATGAGTAGACAGGATAACACAGAGGCTAATTGTGCTGAATCAAAGCTCATCATACTCAATGAATCTTTAACTTAGCGACGAACCCGTTTAAGTGATTAAAGCTAGGAACTTTCCAGTCCTCCATTCATACTATGGAGAAGATAAGTCGCGATAGCCAAATTTAGAACTTGGACTAAGATTATATTATACCATCTGATTTAAGGATAGTCTGATAAGATAATGTAAAGATTTAAAAATTAACAAGCTTTTAGATGCGAGTACTAAAAGCATCTTAAAAACTATATGACTTAATGAAACCCGCTGCCTTATCTATACTATCCTTTTGTGAATATTATCAGCCCTTAAAGGTTATCACCTAAGGTAATGTTGCCTCATTGGCTTTATATATAAAATAATTAGAAGTACTTAATGATTTAGGGAAGACTATGTCACAACCTATACAAATTTCTGAAAAAATAAAAGCTTGGATCCAATATGTTGATTTTGCTGAAAATGCTAAAGAACAAGTAGCCAACATTGCCTCTTTGCCTTTTATTTTTAAACATGTTGCTGTAATGCCCGATGTCCATTTAGGCAAGGGAGCCACAGTTGGCTCAGTTATTCCCACCAGAAATGCTATTATCCCCGCTGCTGTGGGTGTAGATATAGGGTGTGGAATGATGGCGTTAAGAACAAATTTATTTGCTCATGACCTCCCTGATAATTTACTCATGTTACGCACATAAACTTGTAGTTTGACTAAAAAGCATTAGAATTCCGCCCTTAATTTTAGGGAGGGAATTAAATGGATATGCTTGATCTTTATAGTGATTATTTGATTT
>NZ_RZGQ01000065.1 GCF_003989735.1 Legionella sp. km772
CAATTAACTAAAAATCAGATGAAAAGGCAATCTATTAAGCGGCTCAGAAAAAATGCTGGATGGGATGATTCTATTTTAACCACTATCTTATCTCAAAATTTTTCATGAGGTGACCCTGTATCGCCTGTAATGCCGTTTGCTTCCAAGCCTTAATTTGGGTAGCATGTACGCCATATTCGCTTGTTAACTGCGCCTGTGTCAATTTCCCTTCAATTGCAGCAAGTGCAATTTTTGATTTTTTTGATGCAGTGTAATAATTTCGCTTTTTGGTCATTCTATTCCCCTCTTATATTAGAAGAATAGCTCTTAAAAATACCTTTTTTTCGTCTAAAAATCCGCGCCTATATCAGAGTACCATCATGTTGACTCCAGAAGGGAAGCCTGCAAATAAAATGGATAAAGTAATGCTTTTAAGCCAGTGGGCTAAATTTGTCGCCCGAGTGCAAGAAAAAAAAGGTACTGGTCGTCCAATGATTTATGCTGGCATGGGAAAACCGACTTATCCTCTACCTAAAGATATTAGAGATTTCTTAATCGAATATTGGAAAAAGCATAACGGGGATGCTATTGATTATGGTGATCCCCAAGGAGATCCTGAAGCTCGAGAACTCATGGCTAAGGCGATGACTCAGTGGTATGGTTTTAAAGTTAATGCACATGATGTTTTATTTACGGTGGGAGGTGCAGGAGCCTTGCATTCTATTTTCTCAGCGTTAAAAAATAATGTTAAAACAGCTAATTTTAGAGTAATAACTCCTTTTCCTTATTACACTTTATACGCTGAAAACAATTTACACCTTCACCCTATTTACGTAATGGAAAATAATGGTTACCGCCTTACCGCCGAGAGCTTATTAAAAAGCATTAGGTCTGCAGAAGAGTTAGCCAAAAAAGATTCAGGGTACCCGCGTGCAGTATTACTATGCGATCCTAATAATCCCCTAGGGAGTGTTATTGGTGAAAATGAGTTAAAAAAAATAGCTCATGTTTTAAGGCAATACCCTGATCTGGTTATTGTTTTAGATGAAGCCTATGCGGAAATGGTACTAGACGGAACTAAACATGTCTCTTTGCTTACGGTTGCGCCTGATCTGAAAGAGCGTATTATAGTAATGCGTTCAGCGACCAAGGGTTTATCTGCTGCAGGAGAGCGTATGGCGATTACTCTTGCTTTTAATTCTCTAATTATGAATACCATTTTAGAGCATAGCATTCTTAATTACGGTCATGCTCCCCGTTCTTTACAGATGGCCTATGCCAAAACCATGGCTAATTTTACCGATGCCAATAGAATATCCATCAATAATTTTTATCGACAAAAAGTTGATTATGCTAGCAGGCGTTTATTGGAAATGGGGGTTGCTATGCCTGATAAGGATTATCAGGTGAAAGGAACCTTCTACATTCTAGCTGATTTTAGCGAACTCTTGGGTGAACATTTGCCTCAAGAAACTGCTGCAGCACTAGAAAAAGAGGGTAAGATTACTACCGATGAAGATATTGCTTATATGCTTTTATTTACTGATTCTGTTATGGTTTCACCTGCATCCTATTATGGGGTAGAAAAATACAAAGGTTATTTACGTATTACTTGTAGTGCCGAGCTTGATAAGTTAGAAAATTTAATGGATCGGTTGGAAGAGCATTTAAAACAAAATCGCTTAAAAAAACAGGAGCGATTAAAAAATAATATTGCGACACAATTATTATTATTAGAAAAATTAAGTCCTAAAGCGGCATCTCAATTACCCAAATTAACAAGTATAATAAATCTCGATACCAAAACCGCGCTTAAATTAAAAAATGAAAATAAGGCTTTAGAAGAGTACTTACAGTTAATTAAAAGGTTAATTAATCGTGAAACCCCTGAAGGCAAAATTAGGGCAATTACCTTAATTCAATCGGCTTATAGAGGTCATAGAGCTAGAACAGCAGCAAAGGAAATCATTAGAAAACAAGATAATGAATGGTTTAATTTTGTAGCAAAAGTCTCTCCCCAAGCAAATAATGGGGTTGGTGCTTATTTAAAACAATTAACGATCGCAGAGCGTTTAGGCTTTGAGCCCTGGAAGGAACATTTAAAAGAAAAGGACAGACCTCAGTCGGCTAATTTTTTTATGAATGCGATGCATTATTCCATGCTAAAACCCTATATTGCCTTAATAGTGTTTATTGGTTTAGCCTCAGGTATTGTTGCTTGTCTTGGCCTAGCCACTACGAGTGTTATAGCCCTAACAGCAACATCTATTGTCACTGCTGCTACACTAGCTACGGGATTAAGTTTTTTTTCTCAATCGGTAAAAAGACATTTTTCTCCTGATTGCTCAAAGGAGGGCGAAGAAGATCTTCAGTTAGATAGGGCACTATGCTCGTAACAAAGCAGGAATTAGTTCATATACTAAGATATCAGCAATAAAGAGATAATTTTTATCCTCATGAGCTTTAATAATTTTATTCATCAGGAGTGAAATTTCATTATTTTGGTGTAGGGTGGTTTGCTCTATTACCAGCTTCGACAATTTTGCTAGTTCCACATTGGCGAAAGCATTTTCTCCTAAAATAAATTTCTCACTTACCGTTTTAGCAATAGTTATAAGCTGATCCATTCAGCCCCCTTAATAATAGCGCCATCTTTACCAGTATTATAAAATTTTATTTCAGGATGAATGGCTATAAATTCTTCTAATGCAGCCTTATAAGTGATTAAATTCAAAAAAGATTTAATTTTTTTGTTATAACCATTCAGTACCATCATTTCTGTGTCCTGTGTGGTTTGATGAGCAAAAGCGCTATGTTCTAAATGTGATTTTGCAAAGGGAAAACAAAAATCATACCCCACTAAAATAAGCTCTTTTGCTCCTAAAAGTAAAGCTAGTGCAACATTAGTATGTGCCACAGAGCCACCTGAATACAATTCTGATTGAGGATGTTTGCTTATTAAAGCTTGTAAAAGAGGATTTTGATTTAAAAATATCTTCCTTCGGCCAGGCCATTTGGAAATAGCTGCGTGGCAGCCTACTGGACTATATACTAAGGTCTTATTTTTAAAATTATTTATATTATTTAAAGCCAAGTGATCTACAAGTTTAGGCGAGGGGTCAATAATAACTACATAATCCGGGATGATATGGGCAACTTCAAGCGGCATTAGGGCGGTGCTTGCTGCAATAATAATTAGCTCGGCTTTGTTTTTTTTTATCCAAGCAAATTGTTCCGTTGCAGTAGGGCCTCCAGCGACGACCACAAATTTTTTATTTGGATGTCTATTTACCATGCTATCTACAAAATCATCCTGGCAAATAAATGGATGGTTTTTTTGCAAATTGTCTTCATAAAGTAGATAATTTTGGCGTTCATGGCGAGTTTCATTCGCTCTATTTCTATCGCTATAAATTAAATTTTTAATTGCTAACGCAGCGTCTTCAGTAAAGGGAAGCTCTCCGGTGTTTACGGCATAAGGGAAGTTTAATTGTCGTTCCCGAGCAAGATCTAAGTGGACGCGTTTATCTTTTAACCAGTCAGTGGCATCAAAGAAATTAATATAAACATAAAAAAGGATTGGAGATAAAATGTAGATATCCAATTGTTTTAGGGATTCTCTCTTTAATAAATTAGCTATCCCATCACCCAATCCTACACCATATAAACTTGCTTTTGGAGAGGAACTAGGTATTGTAGAATTTTGAATTTCTGCCTCTTTGCTTCTATTATAACAACTAGTAAGATGGCGTTTTTTATAAACCAGGGTGGGTTCTGGGCCTTCTAAAAAGTTGATATCTACATTCCCATCCAAGGTTTCAAGATAAGCAATTAAAGATGGCCACCTACTTTTTAAAATCGCAAAATTTTTTTGATAAACAGTATTATCCATAAAACTTGTTTTCATTGGTTAGATTCTTTTATAAAATATAATATATAGGAAAATTCGGTAAGTTAATATTAATGTTTGGATGCGAATGGAAGATAAAATAAAACCAACCCTAGATATTTTTGGAAACTTTCTTTCCAAATTGTCAGAGAACAGCGATCATGTCTATTGGTTAAGCAGTCCTGATTTTAAAAAAATTCAATATATTAGTCCTGCTTATGAAAAGATCTGGGGACGTTCTCGAGCCGAATTATATTCAAATCCAGAGACTTGGATAACCTTTTTGCATCCTGAAGACAGTAAGCGACAACACCCTGTAAAAGAAATGGCTGAAAAAATAGCATCGATTGGTGATGCGGCGCGTTTCTCAGCCCAGTACCGAATTGTCAGACCTGATGGCGAAGTTCGTTGGATTATGGATAAAGGTTTTCCGGTTTATGATAATCGAGGCCAATGTTGTGGAGTAACTGGCGTCGCGGTGGATATTACTTCAGAAAAAAAGCATGAACTTGAATTGAAAAAAGCGAAAGAGGATGCAGAGGCCGCGAATCGAGCTAAAATCGTATTTATTGAAAATATGAGCCATGATATTCGTACACCCTTAAGTGGTGTTATAGGTATGTCCTCTTTACTCGCACAAAAATTAAATGATCCGCACCATAAACAATATGCCCAGTGGATAAATGATAGTGGAGAGCAATTATTAAAATTATTAAACGGCATTTTAGAGGTAATTTCCGCTGATAATATTAATGAAAATGACATTAACAAAGAATTTTTTGATCTGAGGCAATGTATTAAAGATATCGTTGAGCTCGAAACGGCCACTGCTTATTTAAAAGGGTTAGATTTACGGTTTTATGTGGATAAAGATATACCCAAATTTGTTTATTCTGATCGAATAAAAGTACATCGAATTTTACTTAATCTTTTAGGTAATGCAATTAAATTTACAGAGAAAGGTCATGTTGCCTTATCAGCACATTTACGAGAGCTTCATAAACAACACGCCATAGTGCAGTTCTCGGTCACAGATACAGGTATTGGTATCTTAGAGGAGCAACAAAATAAAGTATTTGAACGTTTTCATAAAGTGACGCCTTCCTATAAAGGGATTTACTCTGGATTTGGAGTAGGTCTACATATTGTACTTACCTATGTAAAACTTTTAGGTGGAACTATTCAATTAACCAGTAAATTAGGGGTGGGAACAACGTTTGATTTTTTTCTACCCTTTAAATGTTTGAACGAAGATAGATGGAAGGAGGATCATCCTTCCAATAACGAAAATTTTTATGTTTTAACCGAACCATGCAGGGTTTTGATTGTTGAAGACAATACTATTGCTTTGAAAGTAGCTGAAGCTGTAGCAATTAGTGTTGGCTGTCAGGTGTATAGCGCAACAGATGGAGAAGAAGCTTTTGCGTTAATTCAAACTAATATTTTTGATTTAATTATCACTGACATTGGTTTGCCAGGGATCTCGGGATATGAACTTACTCAAAAAATAAGAGAGTGGGAAAAAACAAACCACAAACCCAATGTTCCTATTGTGGGATTGACTGCTCATGCAAAAAGTCATGCAGAAAAAAACTGCTTAGATGCTGGAATGAATGATGTATTCAGTAAGCCGATAACGACGGAGTTAATGGCTGCTATTCTTAGGAAAAATGTGATTAATAAACTATCTCTTTTAAACGAAAAGAAACAAGCTTATGGTCTTTTAGGACTGGATTTACCGGATACAGAAGAAGAATTATTCGATTTGCATAAACTTTCTTTATTAGATATTAATAAAGCAATCAACACCGTAGGCAATGAGGGCTTAGTACGTCAGGTATTAGAGCTGATGATTTCGGAAGAAATACAAAAGGATATCCGTTTTATCAAAACGGCTCATTCAGCCGGTTGCTGGGATGAAATTGAAAAATTCGCCCATAAAATGAAGGGCGGCGCTGTTTACATAGGAACTGTGAGAATGCAATATGCCTGTCAATATTTAGAGCGCTATCATAAGGCGGGACATACAAGGTTATTAGAATTATTATATCAACAACTCATTACAGTGGTTGATGATACTCAAAATCATATTCGTGAATGGCTCAGTGCTTAACTATTATCACAGCTAGTTTTAATACGCATTATTCGGATAAGCCCAACCTCAAATTCGCTCAATAAATAAACATTTATAAGGCCTTGATGCAATTAAGAATATTTTAATCGCTATTCCCCTTGAAATTTGTAAATGTACCCAAATATGGACGGATATAAATACATGTTAAACAGGAGATTTTTTAAATGGTAAGTCAGCAACAAACAATGGGGTTTCAAACTGAAGTAAAGCAAATGCTTCATTTGGTAATTCATTCTCTTTATAGCAACAAAGAAATTTTCTTACGAGAGCTCATTTCTAATGCCTCAGATGCTTTGGATAAATTACGTTTTGTTGCTTTGACTAATGCAGCTCTTTTTGAAAATGATTCTGATTTAAAAATCACTATTCAACTCAATCAAAAATTAAAGACCATTACTATTAGTGACAATGGTATTGGTTTAAGTAGAGAAGAGGCGGTTGAAAATTTAGGTACTATTGCTAAATCAGGTACTAAAGAATTTATGAGTCAGTTAACCGGAGATCAAGCAAAAGATTCTCAGCTAATTGGTCAATTTGGTGTTGGTTTTTACTCTGCATTTATTGTTGCTGACAAGGTGACGGTACGAAGTCGTCGAGCAGGAATGCTGCCTGAAGAAGGTATAATTTGGGAATCTAAGGGCGATGGTGAATTCACTATTGGTATGGAGAAAAAGGAAACGCGCGGAACTGAAGTCACGTTACATTTGAAAAGTGAAGATGATGAATTCTTAAGTGACTGGCGTATTAAAGGTATTATTAGTAAATATTCCGATCATATTTGTTGGCCAATAATGATGAAAAAAGCGGCTGACGAGAAGGATGAAGAGAAGGGAAAAACAGAATTCGAAACAGTTAACAAGGCAACAGCGCTGTGGACTTTGCAAAAATCTGAAATTTCTGATGAAGAATATAAACAGCTTTATAAGCATATCTCCCATGATTATATGGATCCTTTAACTTGGTCGCATAATCATGTTGAGGGTAAGCAAGAGTATATTACTTTACTCTACATACCTTCTCATGCTCCTTATGATATGTGGCAGCAAGAATCCAAGCATGGTTTAAAGCTTTATGTAAAACGCGTATTCATTATGGATGATGCAACCCAATTTCTTCCTCGTTATTTACGTTTTGTGAAAGGGATTGTTGATGCGAGCGATCTGCCTTTAAACGTGTCTCGCGAAATTTTACAAGATAATAAACAAGTGGATAGCATTCGGGCTGCCTGTACCAAACGTGTTTTATCCATGCTGGAAAAAATGAGTGAAAATGACAAAGAAAATTATCAAAAAGTTTGGGATGAGTTCGGTTTAGTATTAAAAGAGGGGCCAGTAGAAGACTTTGTTAATAAAGAAGCCATAGGTAAATTATTACGTTTCTCTACTACCCACACTGGCTCTGAAAAGCAAGACGTAACCCTAATGGATTATATCAGCCGCATGCAAGAAGGACAGGATAAAATTTATTACATTACTGCATCAAGTCATAATGCAGCAAAGCATAGCCCACATCTTGAAATTTTTAAGAAAAAAGGAATTGAGGTTTTACTGCTTAGTGACAAAATTGATGAGTGGCTGGTAGGGTATTTAAGTGAGTTTGATGGTAAAAAGCTACAATCTATCTCTAAAGGTAAGGTAGATGAATTAGATAAAGAATCTAGTGAGCAAATTAAAGAGCAAGAGAAAACTCTTGAGCCATTAATCAAACATATTAAGACCGTATTAGGAGAGCGAGTAAAAGATGTGGTTTTAACGAGTCGCTTGACCGATTCACCTGCTTGTATTGTTGCGGATGATCAAGATATGGGATTAGAAATGCAACGAATTCTTCAATCAGCAGGACAACAGGTTCCACAAACTAAACCCATCTTTGAGATTAATCCTGAACACGCTTTAATTAAGCGTTTGCATGATATCCAAGATGATACACAGTTCGAGCTTTGGGTGGTGATGTTGTTCGAACAATCTGTATTAGCGGAAGGTGGCCAATTGGATAATCCGGCTGATTTTATTAACCGTGTTAATCGATTATTAGTAGCCTCTTAAACTTACTTTATACCCCTTTGCAGGTTGGGCCGTTCGGCCCAACACAGCCTTAATCTTTAGAGTTTATCCTTGGTTTGGCATATCATTGTTGGGCCGAACGGCCCAACCTACGGATTATCCGCTTAGCAATAGAAGCATCAACCCAAAGGATCTTGCCAACTCTGTGTTTAAGCAGAAAGCCTAGCCCACCATGATAGGCTTTTTATTTATAATGAGAGCTTTCTCTTTGGAAGATGCGTAGCTTTGGATCTAGCCTCGCGAAATCATCTTGGCTAGCTAATGTATAGCTATCTATAAGATAGTTAGCTTCCTAAACTATTGTTAGTGTGAACGTGAGTAAAACAATAGAGAGCTCTAGAGAAACAGCGGAGATGGTTGTGAGCCGAGCTCTTAACTGTGCGATGCTCAAACGGCTGAAGGCTTAACAGTTAAATCACTCCATAAAAAAAGCCCGACTACATCGGGCTTTTTTTAAAAGAACAATTCTTATTCGTCAGTTAAGCGAAAGTACTTAGTGCCAAAATAGCGCTGTAATTTTTTTCTGATAGTGCCGCGACTAATACCGAGCATTTTTGCAGCTTGTAATTGATTTCCGCGACGTTTTTCCATCACTGCCTGTAATAAAGGAGGCTCAACTTCAGATAAGATCATATCGTATAAATCGCTGATTGATTTTGTTTTGTTTTCAGCAAGAAAGCGGGTAACCAAACTGTATACTAAATCCTGCAAACCTTGTCCTTCTTGTTTTAGGGATTGAGTGCTAGCTTGTGTTTCAATTACATTCATCTTAACTTCCTTATTATTAATTAAATCGTACTAAATCCATGACTTACATTGTGTAAGCAGCAAGGTTTATTTTACAACAACGTTTTATGATTATCTAGATTTTGCAGTTAAAACTACGTATTTATTTCAGTTAATTTAGCATTCACTATGCTTTCAAGAGTGCAATCCGATTTTTTTGCCGACATCTTTTCTTTTAATGTGAAAAGCTCTCTTAACATATGCTGCCTTTGTTCGGAATCAGCATAAAAATTTATAATATATTTAGATAATTCAATAGGGTTACAATCATATTGTAAAAATTCTGGAACGATCATTTTTTTTGCTAATAAATTACATAGCCCTAAAAATCGTACTTTAATCAGTTTCATAGCAATAATATAAGTCAGCAATGAAGACTTATAGATAATGCACATTGGTCTTTCTAATAGGGCACATTCTAAAGAAGCGGTGCCTGAAGCCACAATAACAAAATCAGCCGCACTCATGCACTCCACAGCTTGATCATTAATAAAGCTAATATTCAATGTTGAATTAGAGAAGTAAGCGTGTATTTTGTCTCTGTTAATGGTCCTTGCTATGGGGATAACAAAATGAATATCTGGATCAAATTGCTGTAGGTGATGAGCAGTATCCCTTAAAATAGGCATATGACGAACGATTTCATTCATCCGGCTGCCTGGGAGAAGAGCAATGATCCGTTTTCCGGGAGGAAGCTTTAAGTGCTCTCGATAGAATTCTGGATTATTAGTATTTGTCATCTTCTCAACGAGTGGATGCCCCACAAAATCTACTGGAACTCCTGCTTGTTGATAAATATCTTTTTCAAAAGGAAGAATAACGGCCATATGATCGACGCATTTTTTTATCAGATGTATACGTTTAGCCTTCCATGCCCAAATTTGGGGGCTAATATAATAGACAATTTTAAGGTTAAGCTCTTCTTTAGCATATTTGGCTAAACGCAAATTAAAACCTGGGTAGTCCACTAATATTAATAGATCGGGGGGATTATTTTTTAAATGGGCTTTTATCGCATGAAAGGCCTGGCGGATTATTTTAAAATAACGTAAAACCTCCGTGGCACCTGTTACCCCATAGGTGGCTAAATCAGCAAGAAGTTCTGCTCCCGCCTCACTCATATGTTTACCGCCAATGCCTGATATTTGAATATCAGCATGCTTTAATTTTAATTGCTGAATTAATTTGGCGGCATGAAGATCGCCAGATTCTTCTCCGGCGACGATAACCACATGTTTAGCTTTGGGCATAATGTATTAGAAGGTTGTTATTAATTAAACTAGTGATTTTTTCCGCTGTTTCTAGTGCATATTTACCTTCTTCACCAGTAACTAAGGGAATAGTATTTTTTTCAATGCAATTTAAAAAAGCTTTGATTTCTTCTAATAAGGCATCGCCATTTGCAAATTCCTTTTGATCACTACTAATATCAGGAATACCAGGAAACATTTCCCCTTCGCCTTTTTTAAATACTGCTAGTTGCTTTTTATGATAATCAATTGAAACGTAAGAGTCCTCTTGGAAAATGCGCATCTTACGTTCAGTCTTAAAACTAATACGACTGGCGGTGACATTAGCCACACAGTGATTAGCAAAGGTAATGCGGGCATTGGCGATATCAATAGCCTTCGTTAAAACGGGTGTACCTTGTGCTTCAATAGAAACAATCGGGCTATGAACCATATTTTGAATAATATCAATATCATGTATCATTAAATCCAAAATAACATTAACATCAGTGCCGCGTGGATTAAAAGGGGCTAAGCGCTCGGATTCGATAAATAAAGGTTTTTGTAAATATTCATCTAAAGCCATACGGGCCGAATTAAAGCGTTCCAAATGTCCTACTTGCAGTTTTGCCCCCATTTTTTTTGCTAATTGAATCAACTCCTCAGCTTGAGAAACTGTTTCAGTAATAGGTTTTTCAATGAGCACATGAATTCCTTGTTCCAGACAAGCTTTAGCTATTTCATAATGCTTATTGGTTGTTGCCGCAATGCTAACAGCATCCACTTTTCCAAAAAGTTCCCGATAATCAAAAAAAGCTGGTACACTGAGCTCTTGCGCAACATTTTGGCATACAGCAGTATTTAAGTCGCAAACTCCGATTAATTCAGCTTTGGGAATTAACAGGTATTTTTGGGCATGAAAACGGCCGAGATAGCCAGTCCCAATTACGGCACATTTAATTTTATTCATTGGCAATCATTCTGATAATAATTTGGACGCATGATCGCATTTTCTTCGCGAAAAATCAATTTTATGTCGTCTTTGCTTTCGCGGCAAAGCGCAATAACAGTATTTTTTTGGGGCTTTTTCAACTAAGAGGAATAAGCCTATCACTTAAGAAATGCCTTTGGAGTTCCCCTTAACGATTGGCACTCTTGGTGTACGCGCTAGACTTGTGGCTTTTTTGTGAGCATTTTATGTGTCATTTGTGTGAAAATACTATTGAATGATAGGTATATGTTTTAACATACCGTGGTAAAAAAATTCAAAAGAAAAAGTCGTTGTGGGTTTAGGAATTTCAAGGTAGCATCAGCAAACTTAATAAGCAAAATAATTATAAAAAATATGTCTCTTCTTATTGCTGGTGTTGATGAAGTTGGGCGAGGACCACTTGCGGGAGCCGTGGTGACTGCGGCAGTGATTTTAGAAAATCCAATTGAAGGGCTTAACGACTCAAAGAAATTAACTCCCGCAAAACGTAAAAAATTATCCATCCAAATTAAGGAAGAGGCGTTAGCCTTTGCTTATGGACGAGCTGAAGTGGCAGAAATCGACGCTTTAAATATTCATCATGCTACCTTATTAGCTATGAAAAGAGCTGTGGAAGCACTACCAATTCAGCCCCATGAAGCCTTAATTGACGGAATTCATCTTCCTCAATTGATGATGCCCTGTAGAGCAATAGTGCAAGGAGATAGTTTAATACCAGCAATTAGCGCTGCGTCAATCCTTGCTAAAGTTTTACGTGACGAAGAAATGGAACAGATGGATCTCATATATCCTGGCTACGGTTTTGCTAGCCATAAAGGCTACCCGACCAGTGCCCATAGGAAGGCGCTTATAGAACTAGGACCTTCTCCTATACATCGCCGCAGTTATGCGCCTGTGGCTGAGCTGCTGGCTTAACTCCGTCAGTAAAGTTGCGCCGGAGCTATCTTAGGCTATTAAACAAAATTCGATGAGTGCTAATTGACATTAAAATGCCAAAGCCAGCTAAGAAAGTGACCATTGCTGTCCCTCCATAACTTACTAAAGGAAGAGGGATGCCCACGACCGGGATGATTCCCATTACCATTCCGATGTTAACGAAGCCTGAAAAAAAGAAGCTCATTGCTAAGCTAGCTGCTAATAGGCGAGTGTAGGTAGTTTGTGCATTACTGGCAATGTTTAAACTTTTTAAAGAAATTAAAACAATAAGCATAATAATGGCAAAACCTCCGGTAAAGCCAAACTCCTCACCATTCACAGCAAAGATGAAGTCTGTGGCATGTTCTGGGAGGAAATTGAGATGAGATTGACTGCCTTCTTGCCAGCCTTTCCCCATTAAACCACCAGAACCAATAGCAATTTTTGATTGAATGATATGATACCCTGAGCCTAGAGGATCTTGTTCTGGGTCTAAGAGTGTATAGATACGTTGCTTTTGATAATCATGCATGACATGCCATACGAGCGGGACTGCTGAGCCTATTAATAAGGCTATTAAAAGAATAACTTTAAAGCGGATACCGGCAATAAAAATGACACACAAACCTGCTGATGCAACCATGATTGCAGTACCTAAATCAGGCTGCTTTGCGATAAGTAGAGCAGGAATAAAGATAATAAGGCCGGCGATACAAATTGATTTCAAACTACTAGGATGAGATTGGCGATCAAAAAACCAAGCAGTCATCATTGGAACAGCTAATTTCATAATTTCCGAGGGTTGGAAGCGAAATAAACCTAACTCAAGCCAGCGCTGAGCCCCTTTCCCAATTTTGCCCATAATCATTACAGCAATGAGTAGACCAAGCCCCACTCCGTAAATCCATGGCGTCCATACTTTATATTTATGGGGAGGGATGAAGGCTAGAACCACCATAATTAATGCGGCAAAAATGAGACGGAAAGACTGACGCATGATCATGCCCATATTAGCATTTGATGCACTATATAAAATCAAAAGACCAAAACTTATAAGAATAAGTAGAAGACCGAGAAGTGTATAATCTACATGCAAGGCTTTGGTCGTAAAACGATAAACTGGTTTTGTATGGCTTCTGTTCATGATTCTTTTTTAATGGGATGAATTTTATAATAAGTGTCGATAATACTGCGAGCCACTACAGAGGCTACAAAATTATTTTCTACCACCACCGCTATAGCGATATCGGGATTTTCCACTGGCGTAAATCCTACAAATAAGGAATTGTCCCGTAGGGCTTCAGGTATATCTTCATAACGGGCTTTTTCATATTGACGACCACTATGTACTTGAGCTGTGCCAGTTTTTCCAGCCATAGGATAGGGTGGGTTTCTGCCGAAACGTAAACCAGTGCCTTCATTACTGGTTAATACACTTTGCATCGCCTCAGCAACAATAGTCCAATTGGTTTCATCGTTAAGTTTTATTTGCTTTTCTTTTATGGGTTTATAAGTTTCTACTTCCTCATTATCACTGTTTACAGTTTTAATTAATAAGTGAGGCCTAAATCGTGCGCCTTTTTGGCTTAAAGTAGCAGTTGCATTAGCCATTTGCAGAGGGGTGGCGAGCATGAATCCTTGCCCTATTGAGGAAATAACCGTATCTCCGGGATACCAAGCTACTCCTTTAGTTGCTCTTTTCCATTCAATATTCGGTACAATACCGTTTGCCTCTTCATGTAAATCAACCTGAGTCAGTGAACCCAGACCAAATTTCTTTAACATTTTAGCAATGTGTGTAATTCCCATCTTAGTACCTAAATTATAAAAATAGGTATCACAAGATACGGTGATGGCTCGTTTAAAGTTTATTGCTCCATGGCCGGTTTTTTTCCAATCACGATAAATATGGCTAGCCATGGGCAATTTGTATTTGCCGTAGTCATAAATTTCAGAAGCAGGAGTGACGAAACCCTTATCTAATCCCGCTAAACCTACAAAAGGTTTAATTGTGGATGCAGGGGGATAAACACCACGAACCGCTCTGTTAAAAAGTGGTCTTTGTAAGGCATTCGATAAAATTTTATAGTCCTTATTGCTTACGCCATTAACAAAAAGATTGGGATTAAAACTAGGGGAGCTCACCATCGCTAAAATTTCGCCATTGTGCGAGTCAATGACTACAGCCGCCCCACGCTTGTCTTTTAAGGCTTCATAGGCAGCCTGCTGCAAACGTAAATCAATACTAAGATAGAGCTTTGCGCCAGAGTGCGGCGGAATTTTATTAATTACACGTAGAGTCCTGCCACTAACATCCGTTTCTACCATTTGGTAGCCTACTTTTCCATGCAATAAATCTTCATAATATTTTTCAATCCCGGATTTTCCAATATAATTGGTGGCTCGATAATTAGTGGCATCTACCTTTCTTAACTCGTCTACATTAATACGCCCTACATAGCCTAAAGCATGAGCGGTTACCTCGCCTAAAGGATAATGGCGCATCGAGCGAGCTTTAATACTAACACCGGGATAATGGTATTGATTACTAGCAAAAACCGCTACATCCTCTTGACTCAGTTTTAATTTAATTGGAATAGGAACAAAGGAGCGATTTTGTGATTTAGTACGATAAAAGCTATCCACGTCATCATCAGTAATAGATGGGAGTAAAATTCGAAGTTTTGCTATAGTCGCTTTGAGATTTTTCACATGCTCAGGAATTATCTCCAATACATAAACAGGGACATTTTCCGCCAGTAAAACTCCATTTCTATCGAGAATTACCCCTCGAGGAGGGGCAATAGGAATAACAGTCATTTGATTTTTTAATGATAAGGTTTGGTAACGCTTGAACTGGGAGATCTGTAAAAAACCAAGGCGCAAAATTAAAATTAATGACAAAACAAGTAAAATAGCTATTAAAACATGTAGCCTAAACTGTTGATTCTGTGATTCTGATTGATGATTATTAAATGATTTATTAGAACGCATCACAAAAAATACGACATACAACAAAAAGAAAGACATGGTAACTCAAAACTGCGAAATTACCAATGGGGTAGTTTAGCTCTTAAATCTATTATTTATGATAAGGGTGGTTATTGATAATAGACCAAGCCCTATATAAAGTTTCTAATAAGATAATGCGCACCAGCGGATGGGGTAGGGTCAATTTTGATAAAGACCATCGTTCATCACATAAGGCTAGAGTTTCTTTAGCAAAGCCCTCTGGTCCCCCAATTAAAAAACAAAAATGACTATTTAGCTGTTGAAGTTGAGTTATTTTAAGCGCTAATTCTTCACTAGAATAGGGTTTTCCCTGTAAATCCAAGGCAATGATTCGTGCGCCAGTAGGAATGGCTTCTTTTATGAGGGTAGCTTCTTTTTCCATGATCCGGATTAAATCAGAAGACTTACTGCGTTTAATTAAAGGGATTTCAATTAATTTTAATTGAATTCCATCATTAAAGCGCTTGGCGTAGTCCTTGGTTCCTTCATTAACCCAGTCAGGCATCTTGGAGCCTACAGCAATAACAGTTATTTTAAGCATTTTAGATAATAGTGTTGAGTCGGGTTTGAACCCGACGGGTACTAATAAAAAACCTATAGCAAATAGAGTTATAAATAACTTAGTGTTTAGAGGGATCTTCCCATAAACCTTCTAAATTATAAAAATGTCTGCTTTCAGGTTGCATGATATGAAGGACAAAGTCACCTAAATCAATTAATGCCCAGTCACCCTGCTCAATACCGGTAGAGTTAAGTGCAGGTAAACCTGCTGATTTCATATCCTCCATTACCTTTTGGGCAATAGCTTTAACGTGACGTGATGCACGACCTGAGGCAATAATCATATAATCAGTAACAGTGGTTTGCTCATGAACATCAAGCACTTTAATATCAATCGCTTGAATATCTTCAAGTGATTTTATTATTTTAGATAACATTTGTTGTGAATCGGGCATAAGGCTAATAGTCTTGTCAAAAAGTGGACGATCTTAGCAGAAAATAGGATAGATAAAAAGAATTATTAGCTATGCTCACAGGGTCACCTCATGAAAAATTTTGAGATAAGATAGTGGTTAAAATAGAATCATCCCATCCAGCATTTTTTCTGAGCCGCTTAATAGATTGCCTTTTCATCTGATTTTTAGTTAATTGAA
>NZ_RZGQ01000066.1 GCF_003989735.1 Legionella sp. km772
AAAATCAAATAATCACTATAAAGATCAAGCATATCCATTTAATTCCCTCCCTAAAATTAAGGGCGGAATTCTAATGCTTTTTAGTCAAACTACAAGTTTATGTGCGTAACATGAGTTACTAGCCGAACCACTGATTAGTTTACATGTCCAAGCATCCCAATTGCTTAGATTCATCAATAATGCATCCTTTGAAGAAGTTATAGGCTTTATTGCCAAGCAAAAAATAAAGCTGCCACCCTCTTTGCCTGAGTCTATGTGCAACAAAAGACGCGAGTTTGCTAAGTGCCTCCTAGACGCTTTAACCAAACAACAAAAAGGCGCGCGCCCTCTCTTAAACGATGCTTATGGTTTAATCGAAGCCGTCCTTGTTTTTTACAATGAAGAGATGCATTTAGTTGAAATTAATCTTGACGAGGTAAAATCAACACCTATTGAAGTGGAAAAAATTAGGCCCGCAGAAAGCTGTGTCCTTTTGTAGTTTGGACTCCAATAATGAGTGTGCAAACAATTCTTGCCCGATGCTTAATAGCTCTATTCTGATGGATTCACTCCATCAAAATGAACACTTGTTTTATTAAAGCTTAATCAATGACCAGTTTATCAAAATCTTCAAATCAATTAACTTTCCTTAATTTTGTGCCTTTACCGCATCAACCAACTCAATATCTTCCTGCCGCAAAGGAGCGCCTAAGAAAATCTCGCCAACCTTTTGAAAACGTTGCACGGAATCGGTGACTAGATAGTTGATGGTGGCCTGGTTTATTGAATTATTTAATAAATCATGGGTCTTTAATTCTTTATATAAGGCTAAGGCTGTTGCTTGGGCTGAATCAACAATTGCTACCCCCGTGGGTAACAAATCGGCCAGTAAAGATTTAAAGACGGGAAAATGAGTACAGCCTAATAACACAGCGTCTTCTTCTTGAATCCCTGATAAATAATGCTTTAGCGCTTCGCGGGCTACCGAATTAGATACCATGCCCTCTTCAGCTAAAGCGACTAAAACACTGCAAGCTCTACTGCTGATTACGGCGCCAGGAAGATGCTTTAAAATCAAACCTTGATAGGCTTGGGAGGCAATGGTGGTTTCGGTCGCCAAAACCAAGATCCGCTGCTTTTTAGTAGCCGCAACGGCCGCAGAAGCTCCCGGTTCCACCACCCCTAAAACGGGGACATCAGGCAACATCGCTTGTAAATGCGGCAAAGCTGCCGTGGTAGCTGTATTACAGGCAATCACTAAGGCTTTAATTTGCCGCTCTACTAAAATACGCGCCATTTGCACCGCATACTGTTTTACCGTATCAGGACTCTTAGTTCCATAAGGCAACCTGGCAGTATCACCTAAATATACAAAGGACTCATGAGGCAGATGTTCGCGTAAAGCATTCAAAACGGTTAATCCCCCCATCCCCGAATCAAAGACCCCTATGGCCAATTGTTTTGCATTCAAGTATAGCTCCTTAACTATGTCGCAGTTCGCTAGGTGTTGGATCAGGGGTAAGCACCCCTTCTGTTGCTCTGACTTCGCTTGCTTTTTCCACGGCTTGCGAGGCTCTTCCATTACTCATTTCTTCTTTATAATCAGTCAAAGCTTTACTAGCCGACACTATAGCTGCTGTTTGTTCTGTCGTAGCGGTTTTCACCTTGCCTGCGTCCTTTAATTTATCTTTTAATAAGTTCGTTGATAAGGGGTGATGGAAAACCTTAGCAAATTGTGATTCGTCATTAAATTTAGGCTCACTCCATGGGAATCGTCCTGGAGTCATTACTTTCGCAGGATCAAAACCTCCTGTCTGAATGACCACAGAATCCATAAATTTAGAATGGCTATAGCCGTATTTTTCTTTACATATAATATGTAAGGCAGTCCATAGACCTTCCATTTGAGCATCATTTCCACCTTTTAAATAATAAGGATTATCTTTACTCGGTGGTTGCCCGCCATTAGCTACAATCATAGCTAAGGCCATATTCAGATACATTCTCGCATGAGTATGCTCAGGCCCAGAAGCCCCAGTTGCAAGAACAGTAGGAGGCTGGGTCATTTCTATCTTTATATTCGGTCTTTTAGAGATGGTCCCATCACTGTTTAATTGGGAACGAGAGGTTTCGCCAATAGTTTGGGTGAACGTACCGGTGGTAGCTTTAGAGGGAGTTGAATTATCAATTACCGTACAGAGATGACTTTTCGCCCCAGATTCTAATGCAACTTTAGCGGCGATCCCAGTTGCGCCGCTGGTCATCGATATAGAGGTCCCACCTCTTAAGGCAGCCTGTTCAGTCGGTGTAAGCGCTCTGTGCGTTATATCATGGGCGTGATAAAGATAATGCTCCTTGTTGGTCATTATTCGATCAATATCTTTAATGGTAGAAATAAGCTTTTTCTGGCCCGATTCATAGTTTACTAAAGCGGCTTCTATTAACTTAAGATCATTTTTTAATTCCTTACGAATCTTTTCTATGCTAGCTTTGGTCGCTTCATCTGGCTTTTCAGGCAATACTGCTAAGCACTCTTTAAGTTGTTGTTGAGCCCTTAGAAGACGATCGATAGTGACCGTATTATTTGCCAACCTCTCCATATATTGTTCTTTCTTGACGGCAGCATTTCCTTCATTCAAAGTCCTAGCATCATAAACGAAACCTGAAAACTCAGTTTTAGCAAGAGTTCCTAAAGGATCAGCGGGCTTTAATAGTGGTTTAATATCCTTCATGGTATTCACTATAGAGTTCAGCACACCCATCTTCACCGCAGAATTATAAGTAGGATCACTTAGTGCTTGCTTTTTCCAATCCAGGGTTATTCGCGCAAATTCTGTTGGAGAAAACTCGCGTTTTAATGCAGCTTTTAAGTTGTCTAATTTTGCTGAGTCCCCTTGGTCTACTATAGCTGCGTTCTTACATAAATCGTCAATAAAGACATCCACCTTAGTGTTTTTTGGATTCTGTAAAGCTGCTGCTAATGCTTTACCAAAAGCATCGCTGTCGGCTCCATATTTTACATCGACATTCAATCTTAAGAAGACATCTAATACTGCTTTGCCAACTGGAGTTCTTGCTGCATACATGTCCTCAAGAGGCTTATTAATCGCAGCTTGTTTCTCAATAGCTGCTTTATTATCTGCAACATGAATAGCAAAAGCATTACGTACATCAGGGGCAACAGGCAAGGGTCGAATGACAATATCAGCCAGGTCTTTTCGTGCATTTACATCAGCTAAATTTACAGTTTTAAGCTTTTCATTAAGTGCAGTTATTTGTTCAGGGCTTAACTTTTCGATTTTTGGTAAACCATCTCGCATCATCGGTGAAGCAAAACTGGCTAATACTTTCGCAAATTCATGGTTATGAATTTTCTGAAAACTAGCAATTCGCTCATTCTCTGCAACCACCTTACTAATCAGTTGACCAGCATCAACATGCAATACGGGATCTAAAGCTATTTCCTCACCCAAATAATGCTTAATTTGCGCCTCATTTGTTGACCTTAATAAATGACCCAAGGTGGGTGTCTTGGAATCTAAGAGTTCCAATTGTTTTTTTATCGGTAAACGTTGCAAAACATCAATCAAAGCAGCATGCTGCCCTGAACCCAGGGTAGATAAACTTTCTACCTTAAGCGCCAAAGCCTGATTACACGCTTTTTGTTGTAATTGCAGCATTTGGGGGGTGTCTATCCATTCGGGATTAGGAAATTTGGCTCTAAATTGATCTAGCTTAGTCATTTTAGCTAATGCAATAAGATCATCAAGCTTGGTAACAGGTAAGGGTTTAGCCATTTGCTCATTTCTAATGGCTGCTAATCTCTCCGCGCTCACATCAATTATTTGTTGCATTGCTTTCGTATCTATCCAAGTCGTAGGCTTAATACCCATTTGTTCTAAAAGTGGTGTAATTTCCTCTACTTTCTTGGCTGCACTTAATTTGGTTAAAGCACCTACTTGAACTACAGTTAATTGCGCAACGACATTATTAACCATTGCAGTTTTTAAGCGGACGAGGCTATCTTCGGTAATGCCGGCAGTTATATTTTCATCAGTTTGATTAACTCGTGGACCTTTAACAAAAGCTACCATCTTCTCAACATTATCAATAGCATTAATTTCTTCTGCCTTAATTGCTAAAGTAGGATTTGATAATACATGTTGTAAATAAAAAGTAGCTAATTGAGCTTTAGCATTTTTTACTTGCGTAGAGCCAAGCTCTTCTGAATCCTCAAGCCTTAAATGCTTTCTCATGTGTTTTTTAAATCGCTCTTCATCCCCGGATTTCAATAGGTCTGGGATCTTAGTATTTAAATCGTCTAGAGAAGGGGTTACGCCAGCAAGAAAATCAGGATATGCCTTTTTAATATACAAATCTTTAGCCGCATCAATTAAACCCTTAGCTACTGGATGCAAATCATAAGGGACACCTAATCCTCTAACTGCAGCTTTAATGTCAGCTTCATTACGAGCTACAACCAGTGCGTGCAATTGATCTTTATTTGTACTCTCAGCAATTTTTTTGGCTAATAATAAGGGGGCTAATTCTAATTTTATCCTATCTAAAACCACAGTAGTTAATATAGATTGACCTGGGCTGGGGGCTGTTGGAGTGGGTTTCCATTCTACTGCTTGGCCTAATTTTTTATTAGTTATATCGTTTAAATAAACTCGCAGCGCTCCTTCATTTTGCTTTGCAAATAAATCAACTAAAACCTGGGTACTTGCATTTTTCAAACCTAATAATACCCGTTGTTCTGCAGCTAGTTGTTTTAGCTCTCCTATATTCTCTGCTTCGAGTTTAAGTGGATCATCGGAGTCTTGCGTTTTCCAAAACTCAATATGACCGGCTAAAGCAGCATCAAAATCGTCATTCGCAGTGGGTTTTGTTGAATCGACTGCTAAAAGAGCATCTAAAGCTTTCTGGGCTTTTTCTCTATCTGGAGCAGGGGATTTGGTTTTAAGCCCTAGAATAGCTGCTTTGATTTTAATAGGCATTTAATTCCCCTAAAACAAGTTATATATTCTAATTTTAAGCCTATTTTATTAATTTATCCTTAATTAAGTATCATTTTTTTGCATTCGCTTGAACCGAAGTAAATTTAAGCTAAATTTATAATTAAGCAGTATAAAAATTTTGGCTAATAAAATGAAAACAATAATAACGCTGACTGCTGTACTGGTATCCGGGGTGCTCCAGGCCCAAGGTTGCATTGATGGTCATCACCCGTCTCAACCCCATTACATCTGTTTTGATGGTCGAACTATCGAAAAAACCGATGCGGGCTTTGTGTGGAATGCCAAACGCGGTTGTTTTTTAAGCTCCGTGCCCTGCTGTAAATACGATGCAAACCATTATGCTTTTTATGAAAACCCTGCCAAAATAGGTGAGGCTTATGCGCGTTGCCGGCATGATTATCCTTTCCGTTTAGGTTATATGCAAGTGCATTAAAAAAATTCCGTGCTCTCTTAATACCGCAGTAACCGATAATTGGGTTCTTCCTTTAAGAGCAATTATCGGTACTGGTAGTTTTCTACTTATTCTCGGCTGTTTATTTATGCTTTAATCGTGCCCGGTTTGCATCATCGGCTGGATCTTTAGGTTGACTTATAAGACTCTGAATCTGGGCTAGGTTAATGGACCTAGGAATAGAAAAAAATCGGCACTGTTCATAGAGCCGAGCTTCAAATGGCCTTAGATTTTCATAAAGATTTTGTACCAAAGCAATAGGATATATTGACAGATTGTTAATCGGTTTAATAAAGGTAAGACCATTTTTTTTGTTGAACTGAAATAAGGAAATAATAGCCATCGGCGACAGGTTTTGTTTGAAGCAGCACTCTATCTGCTCTTGGCGCAATTGCTCCTCTTCTTCATTGTTGGAGAATAGGAGTCCCTTACTTTTAAATAAAGCGTCTATGCGATGATAAGAATAAGTTCCGGTTAGTTGTATTCCTGTTTGTTTTTGCACCCACTCCGCCCATGTTTTGGTGGTATTTTGAGCTACATTCGTTTCCAGCTTAGACACAGATAGTAACAAATAAAACCGAGCCATATCTAATTCAAAATCAGTGGAGTTAAGCAGGGCTATTTTTATTTTTAGTAAAAATTTAATTTTCTCATTAACTAGGTTGGGTGCATCCAGGGTATTGGTTTTCTTGTATGGATATGATTAACAAGCTCATCTAAGACCTTCAATACGTCCGTTTTGATGTCTTTAAGATTTGCTTTTAAACCTTCCAATTCATCTTCTTGAGCTGATTGTTCAGAAACATCTTGCAGTAATAAACGTTTATTTTCTCCCTGGATCTTTTTCATCACGCCAGTATCAAGGTATTCTGCTAGCAAAAAAACAGAATCAGGAGTTTTCTCTTCTGGAAATTCAATAAGCGCATTACATAATTGAACATTAAGGGAAGCAGGCAATTCGCTTTTTAGATACTCTTTAAATACATCATTCCCCTCAGAAGTAATCAACTTATAATGAGTAGCCTTTGCGGTAAGGGAAATAGAGCCTTGGTTATATTGCTTTACTAGCTCATAATAGGTTTTAGTTATTAGAGAATAAACCTCCTTGTGGAGCTGCTGAAAATCATTAAATAGTGCGGCAGGATTGCCTTCCGTTGTTTCGATACAATCGCTGTATTCTAAAAGAAAAAGCAATTTTTGCAGGAACGAGGATGATGCGAATTTATTCTGTAGCTTATTTAATATGCGCGCATCAGCTAAATACTGTTTTTGACTTTTGGGGAGATCATAAGCATAAGAGATAACCGTGTTTGCATACTGTTTCAATGGCTTTGGTAAGAGTTTAGTCGCAGCCTCCTCAGGATGAATAGTTTGTAAAGCGTGCTCATCGAAGTTGGGCAAAGTTCTTAAAAACATTAACGCACATCGTGTTGCTTTAGGAGGTAAGCCATCTAATACGCCCCGTAAGCCGTTATTATCAAAAATCATTTTTTCTAAAAGGGATTGTTCAGGCTTGACTGCTGTATCATAGGCAGCTTTTATAAAAGTCCCTGTTAAAAAGCTGAATAGCAAATTAGGATTTCTTACAAAAAAGCCTGCAGCCAATAAAGATGGGGAGGCTACTTTTAATTTATGGTGTAATTCATTCCAAAAGGACATTGTATATTCTTTATTATGCAAACTACCCAATGTTCGCAAACTAACCTCAAGAGGATAGTGGTTTAACACGGCATTTAAATCGGCTGCCGTTTTAATTAATCCAATTAAATCAGGTTTATCCTCTAATTCGTTAATTACTAAATCTCGATAGCTAATTAACTCATCCTTTTCTATCCAATCAATTGTTTCTTCAAGTTTCTGTTGAAAAGCTGCTTTGATTTCCTCTTGCGAACTAAAAAAGTCAAGTTTTAGAGAGGCTAATAATTTGGCGTTTAATTGCATATCTTGGACTCAAAGTAACAAATTATACTTTTTTATAAATAGCATATCCAGAAATTATTCTCTTCGCTCAAGAGAAATGCCTGTAAACAGTGCACTATTGTCTACCTACCGCGCTTATAAGCGATATCCAGACAATCTTGCACGAAAACATGGAATAAATTACCCTCATAAAGCACGGAAAGGTAGGCTGCTCGGTTACTACCTTTACAATTTGATGGGTTTGCCCAATTCGCATTGCGCCTATCGCAATGAGTTAATTAAGCATCCATTACTGATTTTTTACCGTGGAAGGCTATCTTCAAACTTCACCAAAATAGCTCAGCCTTTACAGCGCCGAGCTTACCCTAATAAAAAGCGGAAATTCTTTTGGATCTCATTTAAATCAAACTGATTTAAATACAAAGAAAAACTCATCCAAGCACTTAGGGCCGCCAGATCTTGAAATGGGGGAGGTAAATAGACTGGATTAGTTAAAATCCCTCGCTCTTTTAATTCGCCTAGCAAAGGCAAATCATCTAAAACTAATTTCCCGGTAAATAAAAGGGGAATGGAATCAACCCTTTTTTGGCCAATAGCAAAACGAATATAATTATAAATTAAGACAAAGCCTTTGGCATAAGATAAATCTTTGGTAAAGGGCCCGCCTACAGGCGTGCTTCCCCTAAACACTCGTACTGTCTGGTTGTAACTGTCAGATTCATTTAAGCCGCACTCAAGAAAATAATTATAAATATCAATAAAATTAGCTCCTTGCGTTACCTTATCCAAGGCAATCACCCGGTTCGTAATTTTTAACATCCGACCAGGGTAAGAGGAAAAAGTCACTATTTCAGTAATCACTGCTAGGCCCTCTTGAATCACACTACAGGAGGGTGAGCCTTTAGAAAGAAAGAAACAGGCCGGTTGCATGCCCCCATTTAAGGTCGTACCAACGTGTACCCAGCCTTCATGCACTTCCAAATAACGCAGATCTCTATCGCTAAACATTGCCTTTTGACTTAATTTAATACTGTCTGCACCGGCTGATGCATCTGCAACCATCCCATCACTAATCATTACGGTTACTTTGCCCGGATGTTTATCAAAATAAGTACCTAATCGTGCCTGCAGTATTTCTTGTGCTTGTGCTGGTGTATGGCGCTTAATATCAGCTTCTGATTGCAGTTGTACATTTAAATTGGTCAATACGTCAAATAAAAGAGTCCCCATTTCACACATTCGGGGGCCTCCCGCATAAAACACATCATTAGGGCTGCCGTATAATTCCATCGCTAATTCGCTAAACGCAGGCGTGCCCCTCACCGCAAGCATTTGTGCTGCGCGTGCATACTCTTCGCATTGGCGGCGGATTAACCGAGTAACGGTAGAATATTGGCCGAGTTGATTTTGTGCATCCCGTAAAATGATGCGAAACTCCTCTTGCTTTTCCGCGACATTAAAAGGCAAAGGGGTGCGTTCGTAGTATTCTTTATTGATAAGCGGTAGTTTTTTAGCTTTATTTTTAAAAAACTCCTCTCTTATAGAGTCATCCCATTTAATACTATCCAGGATCCTAATTTGACGTTGAGCCTCAACCATACGTTGGGACAGTTCTTGTATAATTAACAATTCGCCCGATTCTGATGGGGTCATAATAAAATCCCTCATATTATTCATAACAGTTCATATAACGGCGTCAACCTAAAACTGTAAAATTCATCATTGGGAGGGGGCGAAGCAACCCAGGATAAAGGCTTCGCGAGACTCCCTGTTTGGGTTGTTTCACTCCGCTCGCAATGACGATTTTTTGTTGACGCGATGGACTGTTCATCTATTAAAAGTAGTCCAAGTCTTGGTTCAATAACCTATTGGCAACCCTTCCATTAAGTTTACTCCAAAAACAGCTACTTCCTATTGTTAAAATGTTGTTGCTTCAACCGGAGGCTCTATGTTTACAGTGGCATTTTGCGTCTGTTCCGGTAAATCATAAAAATTACTTATATTGGAGCTGGTCAACGGCGGTGGCACCTCAACCCGTTGTCCATTTCGACTTTGTAAATATAAATTTTCACCGTTACTAGAATATTTAGAACAACTACTTAAAACCAACAAACCCAGTGCTAAACAACTAAATTTCTTCACACAATTCCCCAATTATATTAATTCTAAACTTTTCAATACAAGCTCTAAAGCAGCATGATGAGTGCTAGATAAAGGTGTTAAAGGTAATCGGATATCCCCTTGAATTAATCCCATTCTTTGCATAGCCCATTTTACCGGAATAGGATTCGACTCTACAAACATTAACTCATGCAAGGGCATTAATTGCTCATGCAAACGTAAGCAGGCAGCATTATCACCATCCATTGCAGAATCACACATCTTAGCCATTAATTTTGCGGCCGCATTCGCAGTCACCGAAATGACTCCTTTAGCCCCTGCTAACATCCAATGGGCTGCCGTTAAATCATCCCCGCTGTAGACGTCGATGCTGTTTTCAGAAAGACGTAAAATTTGTTGTAAACGGGTCATTTGGCCAGTGGCCTCTTTTATACCCACAATATTGGAGATTTTCGCTAAACGAGCGACTGTTTCAGGTAATAAATCACAAGCTGTCCGACCGGGAACATTATATAAAATAATTGGCATCGGTACTGCTTGAGCGATGGTAGAATAATGTTGAAATAAACCTTCTTGAGTGGGTTTAATATAAGCAGGAGTCATAATAAGGGCAGCATGGGCACCACATTCCATCGCTTCTTGGGTCAAAGTGATGCATTCCCTAGTCGCATTCATCGCCGTTCCGGCAATCACCGGCACCCGCTCCTTGGTTTGCTCGATGACGGTTTTAATTACCAGTAATTTTTCACTGTGGGATAAAGTTCCTGACTCGCCCGTAGTTCCTGCGGCAACAAAACCATGTGTACCCATTTCAAGATGAAACTCGACTAACTCACGTAGACGATGAACATCTACTTTATCCTCGTGCATTGGTGTTACTAAAGCGACTATACTTCCACGAAACATGATAGGCCTCTTAATTTATAATACGTTTTTCTTTATACTACTGGAAAACTAGGGTCGGAGTAAATTTTAAAACGATAAATAAAATTCATTCCTAATCACTCGCCAGTGTATCAGCTAAACTACCAGGGTTTACCCTAAAATTTATTAGTATTCACCCTAATTAAGTCTTGCTCCCCCTTGCTAATTTGCGCCACAAAAAAAACCAAGTGACTTTATTTTTTACATATATTGCTTTTTTTGTACTATTATCTTACTGAGCGATAATAAAACAAAAGGACCTTATCATGAAAAAAATAATTACAGCTGTATTCTGTGTAGGTGTAGGAACTGCTGGTCTAGTAGGGTGTACAAACACGGAAGTAGGTACAACTACAGGAGCTGCTGCAGGTGCAGGCCTTGGCTATGCTGTTTCAGGGGGTAATGCTTGGGGAACTGTTCTTGGTGCCGGCACTGGAGCATTGTTAGGTAATGCAATTGGCCAACAACAAGATAATTATTACTACCGTAATGCCTACTATCGCAATGGTTACTATGGTAATCGCTACTATGGTAATCGCTATTATGGTGGTGGTTATTATCGTGGCTACCGTGGCGGCTATCATTACAGATAATAGCATCCCCAATGAGTAGACCTGTCCTCGCAATAAGTTAGACAGGTCTACTGAACTGGTTTTATTGGAGCTAAAAATATTCTTCTAAATTGTCAGCAAGTTAAAAATACTATTGCTATACTCAAGTTAATGAAAAATAAATACAAGGATTGTAGTGATGAAACTAACTAATAAAACAGCAATTGTTACTGGGGCCGCGAGCGGAATAGGAAAAGAAATTGCTCTCGTTTATTCCAAAGCGGGCGCCAAAGTAGCTATCGCCGATATGAACCTTGAGCAGGCAAACCTGGTCGTTGAGGAAATAAAATCGCAAGGTGGACAAGCGATGGCAATCGCTATGAATGTGACGGATGAAGCCCAAGTTAATCAAGGCGTTGATGCGGTAGCAGATCGCTTTGGCAGTGTTGATGTATTAGTCAGCAATGCCGGCATTCAAATTATCGAATCTGTAGATAAACTCGAATTCTCCGATTGGAAAAAAATGTTGGCCATTCAATTAGATGGCGCATTTTTAACGACCAAGGCCGCTTTAAAACACATGTATGCAGGTAACGGTGGCAGTATTATTTACATGGGTTCTGTGCATTCAAAAGAAGCATCTAAGCTTAAAGCGCCTTATGTCACAGCAAAACATGGTTTGCTGGGTTTATGTAAGGTGGTTGCTAAAGAAGGGGCAGCCCATAATGTTCGTGCTAATGTTATCTGCCCAGGTTTTGTTCGCACCCCATTGGTGGATAAACAAATTCCAGAGCAAGCGAAAGAATTGGGTATCAGCGAAGAAGACGTAGTTAAAAAAGTCATGTTAAAAGATACAGTGGATGGGGAGTTTACGACCACTGATGATGTGGCTCAAACCGCTTTATTTTTTGCTTCATTCGGCTCTAATGCCTTAACGGGCCAATCTTTAGTAGTGAGCCATGGTTGGTTTATGGAATAAGAGTATGAAGGGCGAACAAGGGGATACAGGCCCGCTGTCCTATAGGGTTCGCCCTACTTCCCCTTAGTTAACATTGAATACGAAAAAGGCTTGGATTGTGGTGAGTGTATCCGCCTAACACATTAAGAAAGGAAGACAAAGCATGAAAGAATCAGCCGTTAGAGAAAAGGCCTTTGCAATGCCTATAAGCAGCCCAGCCTACCCTCATGGCCCCTATCGTTTTAACAATAGAGAGTTTCTTATTATTACTTACGAAACGGACATGGACCTATTAAAAGAGGTAGTACCAGAGCCTCTAGAGGTCATTGAACCCATCGTTAAATTCGAATTTATTCGTATGCCTGATTCTACCGGCTTTGGTGATTACACCGAATCAGGACAAGTAATTCCTGTACGCTTCAAAGGAAAAATGGGCGGCTATTCGCATGCTATGTATTTAGATGATCACCCTCCTATCGCTGGTGGACGTGAGATCTGGGGATTTCCTAAAAAATTAGCAAATCCTACATTACAAGTCGTCAATGAAACCCTCATTGGAACATTAGAATATGGCCCCTTTAGAATTGCCACGGCAACAATGGGTTACAAATATGAAACCGTGGACACCAAGAAAGTGTTGGAATCGCTAAATGCACCGAACTATTTATTAAAAATTATCCCTCATGTAGATGGAAGCACCAGAATTTGTGAGCTAGTTGAATATTACCTTACTGATGTCACGGTAAAAGGCGCATGGCAAGGACCCGCACAATTAGAATTAGCGCATCATGCTCTTGCTCCTGTTGCCAGTTTACCTGTGCGCAGAGTGGTCAGCGCATTACACATACAATCAGATCTTACTTTACCCTATGGGAAGGTAGTACACGATTATATGAGACAATAAAATAATAATGGACTAGGGGTGGGCTGAATATGTCACTGATAATAGGTTATATTACAATTCTCCTTTGCGTGTTTGGGGGCTTTGCACTGTCAGGCGGCCATCTTGCAGCCATCTTTCAGCCTTTAGAACTCCTCATTATCTGTGGGGCAGCCGTAGGCGCATTTATCGTTGCTAATACAGGCGCCTCCTTAAAAGCTACTGTCAAAGCCTTCCCTTCTTTATTTAAAGGTGGCAAAGGTGGGAAAGTAATTTTTAACGATTTGCTAGGCCTGATGTATAGTCTTTTAAATAAGGCTAGGCAGCAAGGGTTGATGTCTCTGGAAACCGATGTCGATGAACCAGAAAAAAGCGCTATTTTTGCTAATTACCCTAATATCTTACACAATCATCATGTTAGCGAGTTTATATGTGACTATTTTAGATTAATCATCACCTCTAACATGCAACCCTTTCAACTTGAAGCCCTGATGGATATGGAAATAGAAACGCATCATGAGGAAGCCATGGTCCCCTCCAATGCTATTACAAAGCTCGCTGATGGTATGCCCGCTTTTGGTATTGTAGCTGCGGTACTAGGGGTAGTACACACCATGGAATCGATCAGTTTACCTCCCGCAGAATTAGGGGTGCTCATCGCCCATGCCTTAGTAGGCACTTTCCTTGGTATTTTGATTGGCTATGGTTTCGTGGGCCCTATTGCCTCCGCTTTAGAGCAACGAGCAGCGCAAACGCAATTGATGCTGCAATGCATAAAGGTCACTATGTTAGCAAGCCTACATAATAATCCTCCAGTGATTTCAGTGGAATTCGGCAGAAAAATCCTATTCTCCAGTATTCGTCCTACTTTCAACGAATTAAATGAGAATTTAAAAAATGCAAATAAACCTGCTGCTGCAGCTCCTGCCGCAGAGGGTGGATCTTAATCGAGCATCCCATGGCAGAAATAAATGACATCAGTGAAGATGGCAATAAAAAGGCAGTAAGCCCAAGTACTCCACCTATCATCAAAAAAGTAAAAAAACATGGTCATGGCCATCATGGAGGCTCTTGGAAAATCGCTTTTGCCGATTTCGTAACGGCCATGATGGCATTCTTCTTACTTATGTGGCTAGTAGCCTCACTCAATAAAGCGCAAAAAGCAGCAATTGCAGACTATTTTAAACAACCCATTAAAATTGCTTTAATAGGTGGAGAAAACTACGGTAATCGAGAAATTAATGTTCAAGGTGGTGGTTCTGACGTAAATGAAACTCAAGGCCAGGTTACTGCAACGACTAAACCCGTTTCTCAAAAAGACAAAGACGATAAAATTAATGATCAGGAGGCTTCAGCAAAAGCCGATATGAAGAAATTGGAAGAATTAAAATCAGAAATTAATCTAAGCATTGAAAAAGATCCCTCCTTAGAAGGCCTAAAGAAACAATTAAGGATGGATATTGTTCAAGACGGTTTGCGTATCCAATTAATCGATAATCAAAATAAACCGATGTTTGATGTAGGCTCAGATAAGGTAAACCCGAATTTCGAACCGATTCTCGCTAATATTGCCAAACTGATTAATACAGTTCCTAATAAAATTTCTATTCAAGGACATACTGATGCCAGTCCTTATGATAACCCAGAGGAATTAGATTACACTAACTGGGAATTATCCTCTCAACGAGCTAATGCCGCACGTCGCGCCTTAATTAAAGCAGGGATGAATGAAGATAAAGTAATGACTGTTAGCGGGTTTGCCTCCACCTTATTATTAGATCCTAAAAACCCTTTAAATCCTGAAAACCGCCGCATAAGTATTATTGTGATGAAAAAAACAGCAGCAGATCAAGTAGCCAATACGAGTGGGAGCCAAGATGATAAAAAAGCCACTAATCCCAGCGATAGTTCCGGAGCAGCGCCCAGCACTAGCGGCACCCCAAGTCCAATAAATCCTAATCCAACGCCAACAAGTCCTAGCCCTACAACAGCTCCTCATTAATCTACATCTTGTCGATGAAGGTTAAAGAGGTCTATTTTTTAGGGGCTGGTTACAAAAGGAAGCCATCCCTTCTCTAGCAGGCTAAAACAGACCAGCCTCGTTTTTATACTGTAAATTGTAGATATCTACTCAACAGGTTATTTATTCACATTCACAATATTTGAGCTCATTATACAATCGCCTTGTTCGCCAAGCATTAGTCTGACTTGGCTGTCGCCGTTAAACTCAAGATTAAAAATAACCCTATAAACTACCACGTCACCGCCCTGAACAGGAATTATTTTAGGTGCCATATCCGACATAAATCCATATACGCTAGAAATCCCCAAAGGATGAAGAACTTCTGTCCATTTAGTCGCTTGCAGTTGCTTCACAAAAGCTAAACCCATATTTCGCTTGAAATCATATTCATAGTAAATTTTAACTAAGGAATTATTTAATAAACTAGGGCATGAACTCCCTTGCTCTATATTATTTAGAGTAAAGTTTATGGTTGCAATACTGGGTAAAACGGACGCTGCATTCAATTGAGTGCTAAAGAAATAAGCTATAGTTAAGAACCTTATTTTTTTCATTTTCTCTCCCTGTGATTAGTGCTTGGCAATTCAGGAGAGATAATAAACGCTTTGTTTGTTATTTTCCACTCAGGGCGCGTTGTTAGCTTAGTCAATCTGTTTTTAATGCTGCCTTTGCGAGCCTGGTCTTAAGCACTCGCAAAGACTAGCCATACTATTAATCTTGCACTTCACAGGTAATTTTCGTGCAATCGCGACAATGTTTTGCAGCAAACTCGAAGGATTTTGCTGCAGCTCCTTGTTCTTTTGCCATCTGATCATCTGCTGCTTTATCCGCAGCTACCTCACTACTGCTTGCATTAGTAGTACAGATCCATTTAGAACCCATATCGGTACTATTAGCAAAAGCGCAGGTCATAGTTGTGAGGAAAAGGCTAAAGCCCAAAATTATTTTGTTCATGATAACCTTCCTTAGTTAATAGACGCTATCCTTAATGATGACGCATACTGTCTTGAAAATCTTTAACGGCTTTTTTGGCTTGATCGGTTGAGTAACCATAGTATTTTTGTAATTTACCAAAAATTTCTTGATGAGATCCTTCTATTACTTTTAAATCATCATCCGTAAGTTTTCCCCATGCTTTTTTCATTTTACCTTTTGATATAGGCGCGGATTTTTAGACGAAAAAAAGGTATTTTTAAGAGCTATTCTTCTAATATAAGAGGGGAATAGAATGACCAAAAAGCGAAATTATTACACTGCATCAAAAAAATCAAA
>NZ_RZGQ01000067.1 GCF_003989735.1 Legionella sp. km772
AACTCATTTAAATCACTTTGCTATTAAGTACAAATTGATTCTTAGAGCGAACCAGATTGCTTGGCAGGAGCTTAAAAATATGGCAGCTTAAAATTGACCGTGCGTAACATGAGTTAATAAACATCTAACTATCGGATAAATAGATATTTTTTAAAATAGATAAAAAATTAAGACTTCCTTAATTTTCTCTTAAGGTTAGCTCTTTATACTTTGCATTAAGGAAATAGGGAGTTTGGAATGCGCGTTTTAATTATCGAAGATAATGAATTTAATGCTTTTTGTTTGCGTCGTTTATTAGAGTCAGTAATGATTAAGGGCTCAGTGAGTATCGTAAATAATAGTAATGCCGCTTTGGCTCTATTTTATTCCCACCCTTTTGACTTAGTGATCATTGATGGTGATTTAGGCGCAGCTCGGATAAAGGGCGCTTATTGCAATGGTCCTGAATTAGCGCAAATTCTTCTTTATAAGTATCCCCAGCTTGCTGTGGTGGCATGGACTGATTCTCCCCAAATGCGCCAAGATTTCAGCCAGGTTTTTAAGCAACATGAGCGCTTAATGAATGGATTTAATTTATGGAATAAAACCGTAACTATTGAAACTATTTGCAAAACCTGGACGCATTATTTCTCGGAATACATTGGCGGGCAAACGAGTATCTATACTAACCCTAATTCAGCAATTTACTGCTAAGATAAGTCGAGCCTGGACTCGACTGTTCACCCTAGCTAAGGTCCGTATCCACTCAACGCCATGCCTAATGCGCTGCATCCCAGTTCTCACCTACGCCAATAGATACCAGGAGGGGAACAGAAAGCTGCGTCGTGTTTTCCATTAAATTATGAATTACTTTACTCGCCTCAGCTACGTGTTCTTTATGCACCTCAAAAACCAATTCATCATGGACTTGCATGATCATGCGGGCCATCGGATGGGTTTGGCTACGTTGCCAATCAGCAAGGGCCAGCATTGCTTTTTTAATAATATCAGCAGCAGTTCCTTGCATGGGTGCATTAATGGCCATTCTTTCTGCTGCTTTTTGTCGCATGATATTACGGGCATTAATTTCGGCAAGATATAAACGGCGACCAAATAAGGTCTCCACATACCCTTGCTCATGAGCTTGTCGGCGCGTGCGCTCCATATACTCTAAAACCCCAGGGTAGCGATGAAAATACATATCAATATAATGTTGCGCATCCTGCCGTTCAACTCCAATTTGTTTGGCTAAGCCGAAAGCGGACATTCCATAGATTAAACCGAAATTAACCGCTTTTGAGCGTCTTCTTTGCTCATGAGTGACCTCATCCAAGGGGACTTGAAAAATTTCACTTGCCGTGGCGCTATGGATATCCCAGCCATTCGCAAAGGCTTTTAAAAGGTTGGCATCTTGCGACAAATGCGCCATGATGCGTAACTCAATTTGGGAATAATCGGCGGCGAGTAAAACATGGTTTTCGGGTGCAATAAATGCCGTGCGGATTAAGCGTCCTTCTTCATTGCGGATGGGGATATTTTGCAAATTGGGCTCGCTTGACGATAAGCGTCCAGTTGCTGCTATGGCTTGATTATAAGAGGTATGAACGCGATTAGTATGAGGGTTTATTTTTTGCGGCAAGCTATCTATATAAGTTGACACCAATTTACTCAGCCCTCGGTATTCAAGAATAACCGCAGCTAGACGAAATTCTAAGGCCAATTCTTGCAATACGGACTCGGCAGTTGAGGGTTGTCCCGTTGGAGTTTTTGCAATAATCGGTAATTTTTGCTCATCAAATAAAATTTCTTGCAACTGTTTGGGCGAATTTAAATTAAAGGGTCGTCCCGCTAAAATTATTGCTTCTTCTTCTAAGGCCGCAATACGTTCTTTTAAGCGCAACCCATGTTTGTTGAGAGTGCGTGGATCAATTAAGACACCAGCCCGCTCAATGTCAGCTAACACCGTAACTAAGGGCATTTCAATATTTAACAATACCTCTTGTAAGGAGGGTTCTAACCTTGGAAATAATTGATGATGCAATTTTAGCGTTATATCGGCATCTTCAGCAGCATAAGGAGCGGCTTTCTCCACCGGTAATTCATCAAAGCATAATTGCTTAGCCCCTTTACCAGCCAATTCTTCATACGATATGGTTTTATAACCTAAATATTTTAAGGCAAGCGAATCCATATCATGGCGGCTGCCATTGCTGTTTAAAACATAGGATTCAAGCATGGTATCATAAGCTATGCCTTGAAGATTAATCCCATAATTTTTCAAAATACAATAATCGTATTTGATGTTTTGGCCGAGTTTTTTGATTTTAGGATTTTCTAAAATGGGTTTTAAGGCGTTTAATACTAATTCAAGGGAAAGTTGCTCACTTCCATCTTTATGGCCTAATGGCAGATAGGCGGGTTTATTTTCTTCAATAGCAAAAGAGAGGCCTACTAACTTTGCTTTATTTGCATCTAAATGGGTTGTTTCTGTGTCAATACTAAAAACTGTACAAGCATTTAATTGGGTGATCCACTGATCTAATTGTTCTGCTTTAGTGAGCAATTCATAAGTAAGCGGCGGTACTATGGCTAACTCTTCTTGAGCGGGTTCGATTTGATTATTTAACAGATCTTTTAACCAGGTTTTAAATTCTAACTCACGAACCAGTTCTAGCAGTAATTCATTATTAGGTGTTTGCGGCACTAACTCTTCTAACGTAATGGCTAACTCTAACTCTTTTTTAATGGTCACCAATTTTTTAGATAAGGGGAGGTGAGTAATGCTCTCTCTTAAATATTCTCCAATTTTTCCCGTTATTTTTTCCGCATTGGCTAACAAATTATCGAGGGTCTGGTATTCATTAAGCCATTTTGCCGCGGTTTTGGGCCCGCATTTAGTAACCCCTGGAATGTTATCAATGCTATCGCCCATTAAGGTTAAATAATCAATGATCTGTTCTGGGTTCACCCCGAACTTTTCTTTGACCCCGGCGATGTCCATGGATTTGTTTGTCATGGTATTGATGAGGCGAATTCGCTCATTAACTAGTTGGGCCATATCCTTATCTCCAGTAGAAATAAGGACATCGAACCCTTGTTCGCTGGCTTGGTGGGCCAAGGCTCCAATTACATCGTCTGCCTCAACACCCTCAATAATGAGCAAGGGTAAACCCATGGCTTTAAGTACTTGAACTAAGGGTTCAAATTGCGATGAAAGTTCTGGCGGTGTTGGAGCTCGGTGGGCTTTATATTCTGGATACCATTCATCGCGGAAGGTTTTCCCTTTGGCATCGAAGACCACTGCCAATTGGGTGGGTTGATAATCCTTGATTAATTTCTTAATCATATTAACTACGCCATAAATAGCCCCGGTTGGTTGGCCTTTGGAGTTCGTTAATGGAGGTAGGGCGTGAAAAGCACGAAAAAAATACGATGAGGCATCAATAAGAACTACAGGGGCCGGCATTACTTTTCTACCTCATGTTGTTGTAGCTTTTTTTCTAAAATAGTGACTTGTTCCATTAGGGTTTTGATGTTTTTACGCATTAGAGGAATTCGATTAACACCTAATTCATGTTTTATAGCTAAATCTTTAGGACGAGCGGGATTACCTAAATAGACAGTTCCCTCTTTTAAGTGCTTGTTTGGAGGTACGCCAGTGCGAGCCCCTAACACAACATTATTATCAATGCGAACATGATCGCTAACGCCTACATTAGCGGCAAAAATAACGTTATCTCCGGATGTCGTGCTGCCGGCAACTCCAGTAAATCCGCACAGAATGTTATTCTTTCCTAGTTTAACCGAATGAGCCACTTGCACTAAATTATCGATTTTAGTTCCTTTGCCAATCACCGTAGCCCCTAAGGTTGCTCTATCTACCGCGGTATTGGCGCCAATTTCTACATCGTCTTCAATAGTTACCCGTCCTACATGAGGTACCTTTAAGTGTTGCCCTTCTACAAAGGTATAACCAAATCCATCCGAACCAATGACGGTCGAGGCATGGATACTAACACGTGAGCCAATATGGCAATTATCGTAAATAGTAACGTGGGGGTGAATAGTAGAGTGATCGCCTAGGAACACATTATGGCCGATATGGATGTGGCTTTTTAATACGCAATGACTGCCAATCGAACTGCCGGATTCAATAACTACATAGGGCCCAATAAACACATCTTCACCTAAGTGAACGTTGTCACCAATAATAGCTGTAGGATGAACGCTGGGGCGGATTTTTTTAGCTGGATAAAAATAGCCCAATAATTTAATGAAGGCTTTAAAGGGATGGGCTACTTGGATCACCGGTTTAACTGAACTTTGTGTTTGACGATTGACCAGAATAACCGCCGCATCAGAGCACTCGGCTAGTTTTATATTTTCTTCTCCTTCAGCAAAGACTAAGGAACCGGGTAAGATTTCATCGATGGGGCATAAACGGGTAATATGGATACTCGTATTATCACCCATTAAAGTCCCTTGTACTAATTGAGCAATATCACTGAGGGAAGCATTCATTATTGACCTTTTTAAACGTACAAAATAGATCGATTATATACCTCTTAAGCAGGTTTTTCGAGCGCCTAGAATTAGAAAATTAGCATGAGCCTAGTAACGCGTCAGCTATGGATGTAGACATAGGCACTTTGCCCAATACTTAGGGGATAATGAATGGGATCATAGTCAGTAATTTGAATTTGTACTGGCAAACGTTGCGGTAATAAGAACCAATTACTTTCCGTATTCTTTAAAATTTGTATTTCAGTGGCATTACTAGTTTGTAAACGGCTTGCTGCCCAGTTCTGCGATAAAATGACCCCATGATAAATTTTGGAACCTAAGTAGATACGGGGGAAAATGGAAACCCGGTTACCAGGCCGCACATGCCTTAGATCAGTTTCATAAAAATTAGCTTGCACAAAGAGCTTATTAGTATCCACTAAAGAAAAAATAGGGGTACGTATTTTTATCGGTGTTCCTAGGGCTGCGAACAGGTTTTGAATTGCTCCGTCATGTTTTGCATAAACGGTAGTTTCATCTAAATCAACCTTGGCATTTTTACATACCGCCACAAGGGCTTTAATTTTTTTTTCTTGCACCTTAGTTTGTTGTTGATTAATTTCTAATTCTTTTTCCAAAGCTTGCAAGGTTTTAAGTGAAGCCTCTTTTTCTTTCAACGTCGTATGTACTGCAATTTTTGAAACGGCATTTCCATAAGAAGCGGAACGATTATGCTCATAATCAAAAAGTAGGCGTTCATACTGCTGCTGTTGCGCTTGAATTAAAAGCTTGGTTTTTTCTACTTGGGTTTTTATTACCTTTAAGCTCGCCCGTGCTTCAGCGAGTTCATGTTTAGCTTTTAAATAAGCCAATTGATAAGGGGTTTTAAATACTTGAAAAAGAGCTTGCCCTTTGACAACTTGTTGTTCGTTTTGCACATAGATATCGGTAATGTAACCACTGACATTAGCACCGATGGGGCTGACATTCGCTACTACAAAGGCATTATTGGTAAAGGGGAATAAATAAGAAAATTGATAAAATAAAATGACTGCTAATACGCAAAGACCCAGCACAATTGGGAATTGATGCTTTATTTTATGAAATTTTATCCAGGGTAGTTTTATCTTGGGCAATTTTATCACTTTATATCCTTAAGCGGTCATCAAGTATACACTCATAATGCTCATAAATTAGTACATTGTGGGTTATTTCCTTTCCTAAAGCATCCAAAAGGGCATTCATTTCTTCAATCAAGGCCTCTATAGCTTCGCGGTTATTTAGCACTAGGGCAACAGGGGCTTCTTTCTCATCTTCTTCAGCAAAAAGAGCGATACTTTGGTTTAATGGGGGAGCAACATGGAGTAATTGATTTTTCATGGCTTGTACTTTATGACGCATCGCCTCAAATTGCGCAATCACCCAAGGGTGGTTGCGGCCTTCAGCAGTAGCTAGGGTAGCAAAAAACAGGTTAAACAAACGAAAAAGAAGCTGAACCTCTTCTTTGATAGCGATACAATGCGTGGTAAAGCTAGGAAGGCTTTTAGTTTCCATTTTAGCTTCACCTACTAAACGGTTATAAGTAGCTAGATTCGCTAAAAAGCTGTGCTCAAAAGTATAACTTTTATTTTTTAAACTTTGTTGTTCTTGTTCTAAGTCAAGGTAGCCTCCAATAAGCTCAATGAGCTGATTGCACCATCCTAGTTGAGCTTCAATTAAAAGATTTCTTGCATACTGGGGGTAAAAAAAACGAATCATAAAAACTGAAGCAATAATTCCGATTAGGACATTAAAAGCTCTTAAAATAGCTACTTCGATGTCATTATAGTTTAGTAAAACAATCGTTAAGGTCACTGCACCAATGGTGCCGGTATAGGTTTTATCATTGCCCATAAACCAATAGGTGTAAAAAAATAAACCGGCAACCAGGGCCAGCATATTGATGATGGGATCATTACCACAAAAATAAATAATAATAACTCCATATGAGGCGCTGATAACTGTGCCTAGAAAGCGTAACATGCTCTTATTAAGAACGCCGCCAACCGTGGTATATTCATACATCACGAACCAAATGGTCACTAAAGACCAACTCGACTCAGGAATTTTGTAGTACCAACTTATTAGAAAAAGAAAAATGCAGGTTAAAGCAAGGCGCCAAGTTCGAATAGTTTTCCCTCTGTCAATTCCCATCAAATCCTCCGCCCAGATCTTGATAAAGGGTCACTAAAGCAATCAGTTTTGCTAATTTATTTTGATTAATGACTAGGGCTAATTCATCGGTGCTAAGGGTGCATTTTAGCGCATTTAGAGAATCGACAAGGCCATGTTGGTAACGTATGTCGACCATATGGCATTGGGCTTTTGCTTCTTTGAGCGCTTGGATATTATTGTTTAATTGAATGGAATAAGCAGAAAAAGCGGCGAAATCGTTCACAACATCACGCAAGGCTGCTTTTATTGTATCACGATAACGCAAATAAAGTTCTTGATCGCGGGCTTTTGCCCCTTTAATTTGAGCAAAAACGGGTAAATTAATTAAGGGGCCATCAAGGTAGGCTTGTCCCAATTTTATTGGGTTTAGATTTTGCGAAGTCCCCAAATAAGCGCCTAAATTGATTTGCGGGAAAAAAATGGCTTTAAGGGCATCGGTATCGGCATGGCTTGCTTTTAATAAGGATGCTGCTTGGCGAACATCTGGTCTATTCTGGAGCACGCTTAAGGGTTGGTTCCCAGGAATAAAAGCATTGCTATTTATGGTTTTGAAGCGGGTTTTTATGGTGAGCTCACCGGGATCTTCATCAAACAAATAATGCAAGGCGTTTTTACTCGCAGTAATGTTGTAACGAATTAACTGGATTTGGGACTGTATTAAGCGGATTTTACTTTGCTGTTCTACGAACTGGTCTTGGGCGATCAATCCTGACTTATACTGAGTATTAAGAGCAGCTAAATAAGCTTGTGAATCCTTTAATAATTGTTGATACAGGTGATGCGCTTCTATTTGGGCCAGTACAACAAAATAGCTAATTGCTGTGCGTGCCAGCAAGGCTACTTTTACACCTTGCTGGGCATCAATACTGGCTTGGTAGAGGGCTTTCGCACTTTGTTGTTGCTTATAAAGTTGCAAAAGATTGATGATGTAGCTCGGATAAGCAATAGCGATGGCGCCAGGATTACCGAGATCAGGGAATTGGCTATAGCCTGCTAAATAATTCAACCCTGGTAACCAGCTTAGTTTAATTTGTTCTAATTGGCTTTGGGCTTGCTCGGTTTTAGTTAAGGCAATCTTCAGCTCACTATTTTTCCTTAAAGTTTTCTGCATCAAAAAATTTAATTCAGGATTTTTAAATTGTTTCCACCACTTAAGCTGCGCTAAATCTACCTTTTTATTTTGAGCGAAGGTAGTGACAGGCCATTGTTGCGGCACTTTAATCGTGGCTTTGTTGGGATCAGCTACTTGGCAGCCATTGCTAAGAAGAATAAGGAATAGGCTTGCAGTGAGGAGCAAACATCGGTGTAACAAAGCTAAGTCCTTAGATTAGATCATTAACCTTAAACTATGCTCTTTAGCCAAGGAGCTTGTCAATATCTATAAAATTGCTTCTTCTATTGAATTTAATAGAAAAATAATACTAAATAGGGTATAAATTTCACTGATTATTGACAGGTTTTGTGTCAATCACATTCAGACGTTTCATGCAAAAAAGGGATGAGCTATGTTAAAAAAAATGGTGCTTTTAGGACTTGGGGTATTTTTCTCTCTTACAGCGACGGCCTCTGATCCTGCATTCCCTGAGGATTTGCCTATCCAATGGACATCCATTGTGACCTTAAGCGGTGGCGTTGGTTGGACTACTGCCGGGCAAAATCAATATTTATACCCTGCTTTGCCACCTGCATATGAATATTACACCTACAATTCTGAAACCAGTACCATGGGAAGCGGAGAAATCTTTTTCGGCTTACAACGGATTATTTATCCCAATATTATTGGTGAGTTAGGTCTAGGTATTGCTGGAATGTCAGATGCTGAGGTCACCGGTTATACGGACGTGGATGGATATCCTGATGCCTTTAGTTATTCCTATAAGGTCAATCACGGACGTTTAGAATTAAAAGGTAAATTGATTGCTTATACTATTCAGCCTCTGCAGCCCTATATCAGCGGTAGTTTTGGTGTTGCTTTTAATAATGCTCATGATTACCGCCCAGTGCAACTAAATCCAGCGGTTTATTATCCTCTTTGGTATGATGCTAACGTGGCTGTTGCCTTCCCCTACACTTTAGGGGCTGGGGTGCAAACCATGATAAATCCTAATTGGCAAGTGGGAGTAGGTTATCAATTTGCTGATTTAGGTAAATCCTATTTACGAGGTGATGGCACCTACCTAAATAAGGGTTTACGATTGACCCATTTTTATACCAATGAAGCTTTGGTAAGTATTAGCTATGTCTTTTCTTAAGAGAAGACAATGGGGAGAATGGGTATTTTTGTATCTAAAGTAAATGACCTATTTTGCTAAGTACAATGTGCTCCATCTCGTTAGAGGGTATCATAAAATTGAAAAAGATAATTATTTTTGGAACGGGTGAGTTTGGAAGTAATATTTATAAAAAATACAAAAAAGATCACGATATTATTTATTTTTGTGATAATGATAAAAAAAAACATAATACCTCTTTATATGGTATTAAAATTCTAAGCCCCGAAAAAATCCATAATATTGAATATGATGAGATCATCATAGCTAGTTCTTTTAGTGAAGAAATATATCCTCAATTAATTAACGAGTTAGGAATCGATAAAAACAAAATTATTAAATTGTACGTAAATGAATCCAAAACGCAATTTTACTCACAAGAGAAAAAAGAGAAATCCGAGTATTTTATGTTTGAGATAGCTCATTTGTTAAATAAAAATCGGATTACTTATTATCTTGATCATGGAACTTTGTTAGGGATAGTACGTGATAATTGTATAATTCCCTGGGATAAAGATATTGATTTCGCTGTTTTAATAGAAGATAAAGATAAAATCATCACTTTGATGGATAATTACTTAATCAGCTACAATCATCCCGGTTGTAAAATAAATAATTGGAATTATAGGATTGCAGAACAGACGCTCACTGTAGAAAATCAGACCAAAACTTTACTCGTAGAAATGCAAATATTTAACACGTCTGATTTTGAGGAGGAGGAAGTCGCTTTAGATTTAATGTTTAGATACACAGAGGAATCAATGCTCTGCTGGGCTGTTTGTGGAAAATATTTGACTGCCCCCAGGACTTTATGCTTCCCCACTAAAAATATAATTTATAAAGGGAATAGATTGAATATTCCTAATAATGTAGAAAAATACTTAACCAATTTATATGGCGATTGGAAAGTGCCTGTGAAAGAGTGGACTTATGAAAAGTTCAACAATATAACTAATAAAGAATAAAAAATGGATAAAAATTACTGGGATAACTTCTATAAAAACCATTCAAGTGATGAAACTTTGCAGAAGGAAAGTACTTTTGCCCGCTTTTGCCAAGAAAACATATTTAAAGATCAGAAATATAATATTTTGGAATTAGGTTCGGGAAATGGGCGAGACGCTATATTTTTTGCAGAAAAGGGACATTCTGTAACCGCAGTTGATCAAAGTATAGCGATTCAACGCAACATCAAAAATCTTGATTTTGAACAGCAAGATTTTATCCAAATGGAGTATTCTAAGTTTAAAGACATTAATGTAGTTTATTCACGATTTACTTTGCATGCCATTGAGGTAGAAAAAGAAAATATAGTGATTGATAAAGTTTTTAATCATTTACCGGATAAGGGTTTGTTTTTAATTGAGGTTAGATCAATTAAAGATGAGCTATTTGGCAAAGGTAAAAATGTTGGTAATAATGGGTTTATTACGACCCATTACAGACGATTTATAGACTCGGATTTATTCGTCAAGAAGATGTTAGCGAAAGGATTTAAATTAAGGTACTTTACCGAAGAAAATAATTTATCAATTTATGAAAATGATAATCCCTTTCTCATAAGAGTTGTATTCATAAAATAAAAATTTGATTGGAGCTTATCAAGCTATATGCGCCCCTTGGAAAGCCTAAGTATTGGCTATCCAATATAGCGTTTGATAAGTAAGGCAGCATTAGCTCCACCAAAGGCAAAATGATTGGATAATGCGATATCTATGTTTTGCGGACGGGCACGGTTGGGCACATAATCTAAATCACAAGCAGGGTCTGGCGTCTCTAAGTTAATTGTCGGTAGGAGCATATTTTTCTGGATACATAAGGAGGTGGCGATAATCTCCATTGCTCCGGCTGCTCCAATACTATGGCCGGTCATCGCCTTTTGGGCAGTAATAGGAATCTCATAGGCCCGTGGACCAAAGACTGATTTAATGGTTTGGGTTTCTGTGCTGTCATTTAAGGGTGTTCCTGTGCCATGGGCATTAATGTAGTGGACATCATTAGGTGATAAACGCGCATCATTAAGTGCGGCATTGATGGCTCTGATTTGTCCTTGGCTACTGGGGGCAGTAACATGGAAGGCGTCACAGCTTGCTCCAAAACCAATGACTTCGGCAATGATTTTTGCACCACGGGCTCGTGCTTGATTTAATTCTTCCAGGACGAGAATTCCTGCACCATCGGCCATAACCATCCCACTGCGATTGAGATCGAAGGGACGACTGGCTTTGGTGGGTTCTTCATTATGGGTAGACATCACTTTGAGTTTGCACCATGCTGCCATCACCGATTCCCACAATAAAGATTCCGTGCCGCCGCAAATAGCTGTTGTGATAGTGCCATGAGCAATATGTTGATAAGCCGTTCCAATAGCCTCCGCTGAAGAAACACAAGCATTAGAAATAGTAGAGTTAGGACCACCTAAACCAAAGGCAATGGCGACATGATTAGCAACGGAATTGGGCATCCCTCTGATAACGCTTAGGGGAGGGACCTTTTTCCAATGGTCGGTGAAGAAAATTTTATATCCTGCTTCAAGCTCAGGATGGCCGCCTAAGCTGGTACCAATATAAGTGCCTGCGGTGCTGAGTTCCTCCTGGCTTAAGCCTGCGCGTTCAATAGCGTGATGGGTGCAATAAAGCGCATATTGTGCTGCTTTAGGGTAGCGCTTAGTTTTATTAAATTCAGGCAGGTGTTGCAAACATAAATCAGTAATTTCACCACCAATTTGCGTTGTATACGGAGAAGGGTCGTAGGCTTGAATACGTCTAATCCCACATCGACCTTGGCTTGCGGCTTGCCAAAACTGCTCAATACCGGTCCCCAGAGAGGAGGTGATTTCCATGCCCGTAATAACAACTCGTTTTTTCATTGCTGGTCCTTTGTTGACAAACTCTTCCCTTAAAGTCGCATAGAACAAATGCCTCTACCTAAGGTCTATCTTGCACAGAGATTTCAGAACTAAAGAGCAATACTAAAGGGGAGCTAGAAATTAAGTCAAGCCTAATTTTCATTGTCCTTAGCTGAAAAGAAAGAATGAGCCAAATTTGCTTTAATCTTGCCGAACATTTTTTAAATTAGGACCCAATGACTTGTTTTAATTGCTCGATATCGATAGACCAAAAATCACAAGCATTTTGTACCGCAAAACCTAAACGAGTGTATAAATTTAGCGCCCGCTTATTATGGGTTTCAACGTCTAAATTAAGTAAGGGTTTGCCTTCCTCTAGGGCGTGATTAATACAATGAGCAATTAAGGTCGTACCATAACCTTTACCTTGATATTGGGGATATACCGCGATATCAGATAGGGTCGCGCCTTTTTCTTCCCAGCGTAGGTGGGCTTTGCCGATGAGCAAGTGATCTTGGTAGGCTAGCACTATTTTATACTCCCTACTGTCTAATAGATGGTTAAAGCGATCGAGTAAATCTCCATGTTTCTCGGGAAAGCAGCATTCATCTAAGGTACACAATACAGGAATATCATCGACAGTTGCTAAGCGAAACGTTAAATTATGCTTATACTCTAAAACCGGAGTAAGCTCGCAACGCTCCATGTAATATTCACTATGGCAATAAGTGTAGCCAGCATTTAATAACAATTTATTATTCATCCCACTGGGGGTAGAGAAAATTAATTTAAAATAATTTTGAAATTGAATGAGGGGAAATATGGTTTGCAATAATTGCTTGGCAATCCCTTGCTTTCGATGAGCTGGGTGCACCAGAAGGCTTACTTCTACCGCGTCATCATAAAAAAAATAAACCGAAAGGAAGGCAAGTAATTGCTTGTCTTCATAAAAGAGCAAACTTGCTGGAAAAGCGCGCGGTTGAGTTAAGATATGAGTATATAAATTAGGAATGCTGCCATCCTTTTTTTTACATAGCTCGGTGAGCTGTTTTAAATCGATTAATTGTGATGCTGAAATTTGATTAGTATTTTGAATCATAAGAACAATAAGCAAGGTTAATTAGTGTAAGATTAGCCTGTTTTAGCTTTCTTTTCCAAAGGAATAAAAATGAAAACAGTAATTAATAAGGTGAGTTCCACTAAGGAATTGCAAGATTGCTTAGATATTCGTCTTGAAGTGTTTGTTAAAGGTCAGAACGTTGCTATCGAAGAGGAGATGGATGGCAAGGATGAAGAAAGTATACATTACCTTTTGAAAGTGGATGAGCAAGCAGTAGGTGTTGCCCGCGTCCGCTTTATAAAAAAGGATGCGAAAATAGAGCGGGTGGCTATTCTTGACTCTTTTCAAAATAAAGGCTTAGGTAAGCAATTAATGGGTGCTATTCTTGCGGATTTACAACAAAACAGCCAACTAGAAAATGCACGTTTAGGGTCGCAAACCCACGCTATTCCTTTTTATGAGGGCTTAGGTTTTAAAGTGTGTAGTGAGGAATATATGGACGCAGGAATACCCCATAAAGACATGTTTTATAGCTTTAAGGCGGAGGCATAGATGTCGGTCGCGCTTATTTGGTTTAGACAAGATTTACGTTGCCAGGATAATCCCGCCTTGACGCAGGCTTGTCAGCATCAACAGTTACTTCCTCTATATATCCAGGAAATGCCCCCGACTTTAGCGGTGGGTAGCGCGCAGCGCTGGTGGCTTCATCATTCTCTCAACAGCTTAAGAGCTTCTTTACGAGAACGCCACTTAGATTTATTCTTAAGACAAGGCGATGCACTCAGCATATTAGAAGAATTAATCGCCCAGCACCCGATTGAGGCCGTCTATTGGAACCGTTGTTATGAACCAAGTACACGGCAGCGTGATGAACGAATTAAAACCCTATTAAAGCAGTTAGGAATTAAGGTAATTAGCTTTAATGGTTCTTTATTACATGAGCCTTGGGAAGTACTCAATAAAACGGGCGAGCATTTTAAAGTTTTTACGCCCTATTGGCGGCAATGCTTAAAACAAATGACTACTCAACGCATGCCACAAATTAAAACTTGGCCGACACTCTACGCCATTGAATCCGAGTCTCTCGCAGATTGGCAGCTGCTTCCTAAAAAACCAAATTGGGCTGCTGGCTTCTCGCAGCATTGGCAACCAGGGGAACAGGGCGCCTGGCAGCAATTAAGCCGTTTTCTTAACAATGATTTAGCGAGTTATAAACAAGCTCGCAATAACCCTGGTGATGAGTGTACTTCACGTTTATCTCCTCATTTGCATTTCGGTGAGCTTAGCCCTCAACAAATTTGGGCGGCAGTTCAAGATAAAATGCAGGACCTTACTTGTAATCTTGCCTCGGTCGAATGTTTTTTAAGTGAGCTTGGTTGGCGTGAATTTTCTTATCAATTACTTTACCACCAACCGCAATTACCCGAGCAGAATTTTAAGAAAAGCTTTGATGCTTTTGTTTGGGATGATAATACTGCGGCCTTAAGCTTATGGCAAAAAGGCTTAACAGGCTATCCAATCGTCGATGCCGGTATGCGGGAATTATGGGCCACCGGTTTTATGCATAATCGCGTACGCATGATCACGGCTTCTTTTTTGACGAAAGACTTATTAATTGACTGGCGCCACGGTGCTGCTTGGTTTTGGGATACTTTAGTGGATGCGGATCTTGCTAATAACTCAGCAAGCTGGCAGTGGGTTGCTGGTTCTGGTGCCGATGCAGCACCTTATTACCGTATTTTTAATCCTGTATTACAGGGCGAGAAATTTGATCCCCAAGGGTGCTATGTGAAACGTTGGCTTCCTGAATTGGCCCCAATTTCTAATAAATGGATTCATTGTCCTTGGCAAGCACCAAACTTTGCCAGTACAGGCTACCCGGCCCCTATTGTCGATCATGCGCTTGCTCGGCAAATAGCATTAGAGCGTTACAAACAACTTAAGGTTTAGTGAGTCACCCCGAGATCGGGTGCTCATTCAATTAAGAAGAACACTACGAACAGTAAGCTTAGGACAATCACTAAGGGATTAATTTTTTGACGAGTAAGCAGCTTTAACAGCGTGTAAAGAATGATACCACCGCCAATACCATCAGCAATTGATGAGGTAAAAGGAATCATCATGATGGTTACCATACAAGGTGCAGTCTCGCTGATATCATCTAACTTCATTTCGGTTAAATGCTTCATCATGCAACAGGCTACATACAATAGGGCCGGACCTACCGCAAAGCTCGGAATCATTTTGGCCAGCGGAAAGAAAAATAGCATCAACAGAAAGCCTGCCGCAATAACTAAAGCGGTTAGGCCGGTTTTACCACCCGCTTTGATCCCGGTAGCTGATTCAATATAGGGTGAGGTGCTTGCGGAACCTAACAAGCCTGCTAAGGTAGATGCTGCCGCATCAGCAGTTAAACTTTTACTCAAACGCTGGCTATAATTCGCTTGTTTTTTAAAGATGGTCGGATTGAGTAAACCAATAAGCGTACCCGTAGCGTCAAAAACGGCGATTAAGAAAAAAGTAAAAATGGCTTTTAAAGCGCTGGTTTCGCTTAAGCCCGTAAAATTAAGTTGCAAAAACGTAGGTGCTAAGGAGGGGGGAATATCAACAATGCCTTGCCAGTGGGTTAAGCCAAAGACTAAGCTCAATAGGCTAATGACTAATATCCCAATGATAATAGCGCCAGCTACCTGATAATAGTCCAAGATTAAAATGAGTAAAAAACCTAAGAAAAACAAGCCGCATTCGGCTGTTTTAATCGACCCCAAACGCATCAAACTTTGATGATCGCCTATAATAATATGATTTGTTTTTAAGGAAATAAGCGCAATGAGTAGGCTAATGCCAATAAGGATGGCAATTTGCAGATTATTGGGTATGGCTTCAATTAATAATCGTCTTAAGCTTGTAAGGGTAACGATAAAAAATAACAAGCCTGAAATGAATACCATTGCTAAGGCATGCGGCCAATCAATTCCTAATCCTTGGACTACGCTATAGGAAAAATAAATGTTCAACGCCATGCCTGGCGCAACTCCTATTGGCGTATTGGCAATAAGGCCGGCAGGGGCTTTTCATGACTAGAAATTAGTCACATAAACAGTATAATCCTGCATTTATTTGAACTGGCGAAAGAAAGGGATGTCTGAAGTATTAGCTTTTTTATCAACTGTTGAAGATTTAAG
>NZ_RZGQ01000068.1 GCF_003989735.1 Legionella sp. km772
TTGATTTTTTTGATGCAGTGTAATAATTTCGCTTTTTGGTCATTCTATTCCCCTCTTATATTAGAAGAATAGCTCTTAAAAATACCTTTTTTTCGTCTAAAAATCCGCGCCTATATCAATTGACCCTTATCATTTGAACCCTCTAATAAATCCATACGAATTTCCTCTTTAGTACAATTAAATACAAAAGTAAAAATTAGACATTTTAATTTAAAGGGATCGATAAGTCAATTTGAGTCCATTTTGACTAAAAACTACTTAATTGTTAAAGTCATTTTAACCCGGGTATAAGCACATCGAAAGCCAATTTTTTGAATGTTTAAATCGGAGATCGAACCCGGTTCAGTAGTAACAGTTACTAAGGGGAGAGCCTCATCAATTGCAAATTTTAACCGCTCTTTTAATAATAATTTTTGCAAGCCTCGATTTCTGTAAGCGGGTAAAGTACTTGTTACCCCCAAATCAGCCACCGGTCCATGAATTGCAATAGTTGCTCCAGCCACAATTTGTTCATTATCATAAACAGCAAAAGCACGCACTCCTTTTAATTGAGCATAATGAATAAACTGCTCTTGTGCCTCAATATACCCAAAACCCAAAGCGATAGTTTTTGCCCATTGCCTGACTTCATGAGAGGCTATTTGACGTATTTCGAATTGAACCTTCTCTTCATTTAAGGAGTAATGCGCTAAATCAAGAAATGAAATATTATTCATCTCCGTAATTCGATAACCTCGTTGGCCTAAAGCGATAAGTAAATCGTTCCCTACCAAGGGACACAATTCCAGATCAACACGTGAATGGCCGCATGAGCGATAAAAGTCTTCAATGGCTTCAATTTGGGGTTTGAATTGTTTAGATTTAAGCTCAAATCCCCAGGCAACGACCTGCGAAAAAAAAGAAGACAGTCCCGCAAAACAAGCAGCTCCCCCGCCAAGCTCAAGAATTTTCCCTAAAGGGAAAGAGTTAGCCATTTCTATATGCGTATGTTTAATACAGTCTTCTATCTCAAAAGCTAGCTCTTTAGTGAGATACATGTTCACTTAACTCTACTTGCTGTTGATCTTGTTCGTTTTGATCTTGTTCGTTTTCATCTTGTTCTTCATCTTTAACCATATTAAGGCGACCTGCTAATTGCGCCACTAATTCTGGTCCTTGATAAATAAGTCCGGTATAAAGTTGCACTAGAGAGGCGCCCGCATCAATTTTTTCTTGCGCACTGGCTAGATTATTAATTCCGCCTACCCCTATTAAGGTAATATCATCACCTACGTATTCTTTTAATAAACGTAAACAAGCTGTAGCGAGGTTATGGATGGGGGCACCGCTAAAACCACCTTGTTTCATAATATGAGGTAAATCGGTAAAAAATCCCTTTCTTGAACTAGTATTAGTCGCAATGATACCTTCCACACCATATTTCAACATGGCCTCGGCCATCTCTTTTAACGTATCTTCGCTCTCATCTGGAGAAATTTTGATCACCATGGGGACATGACGGCTATGGAGCTCGGTCAATTTTTTTTGTTCCGTTTGCAAACGCTCTAAAAGGTAAGAAAAATAAAATCCTTTCTGCAATTGACGCAAATCGGGGGTATTAGGCGATGAAATATTGATGGTAATGTAAGAAGCATAGGGATAAATGGCCCTCATACAAAATAAATAATCATCAACCGCATTACTTAAAAGAGTGTCTCTATTTTTACCAATATTTATTCCTAAAATTCCCTGATAATTGGATTTTTTAATGTTGTTAACTAAAACCTCTACTCCATGATTATTAAAACCCATGCGATTAACAATAGCTTGTTGCTCAGTCACTCGAAAAAGTCGAGGCCGGGGATTACCTGCTTGAGGTTTAGGTGTAACAGTGCCAATTTCTATGAACGAAAAACCCAATTTCATTAGGGCATCTAAATATTCCCCATTTTTATCAAGACCTGCTGCTAGCCCCACTGGATGATAAAACTCCATGCCAAGAGCCTCAACACGATTCATTGCTGGTTGGGGAAAACAAAAGCGAGGTACGACATTTAAAGCAGAAAGCGCTATACGATGGGCTTTTTCAGCGTCCATTTTAAATAACCAAGGACGTACCATTGAATACATTATGACTCCGAACAACAATAATTTTATAAAATCTCAACATGTTAATTCATTTAACGGTCAAATCACAGAGTTTGATGGATGCTGAGAGCCCATTACTAAGTTTTTTTCAAAAATGTCGATGCTTAATGCGTTATCTTAACAAACGATTTCTTTTTCGAAATCAAGATAAATTAAGCTTATCATTATCCTTTTTATCAATTATTTCATCCAATTCTTGTTGTAATGTACTCATCTGTTCTTTAAAACCTTGAGTGTGAGAAGGCTTAGCCCATAGTCTCATTAAATAATCAGTAAAGGGTTTTAAAAAGGAAAGAATGGAAAATAAATCCCAGCTCTTACCTTCTCCATTGAGGAAATACTCTTCCTTTAATTGGGCAGTTTCTTCCAAAGATTGTTTTATCCTATTGAAGAATCGCTTAGGTGATTGAAACTCATCGAGCTTCGGCAAAAAAGTACTCGGAGCTATTTTTATGTTCAAGCGTTCTTCTAATTTTTTTAAAACTTGTGACCCAATAGGACTAGTAACGGCTAAAAATGCACACCTTTTTTCATTTTCGGTTTCTTTTAAAGCACTTTTCAGATTTGAAGAATAGTGTTCATTGTCTATCAATGCCTCCACAAAATCTCCCCGCCCCTTTTTTAAGGCTGCGAAAAAAAACGTCAAGATGGATTGTTTTTCCATTAGTGGAAAGCATTCAAGGAGCTTTGAAGAAAAAATTACATTAGCATCATTCTCAGCAAGGAGATGTAGTAAATAATTTAAGCTCTGAGTTTCACTAAGTTCGGGTTTAGCCTTATCTAATAATAAAATAAGGCTCTCTATTGAACCGGAGTTTATGGCCGTAAGAATCACATCTTGAACATTAATAGGTTTGATAATCAGGGCTAGTTGGCCATTGGTTATCTCATAATACTCCAGTAATTTTTTTAATAAATCACCATTTCCGCCGCGTACGGCAAAATCAATCCATGGAAGGAGCTCTCTCTGCTCATTCATAACTTGTTGGACAAGTTCATTTTGAAATAAAAGTCCGAAACATTCATTGGCACCGGATTGTAATGCACATTCAATCAATTTTTTTACCAGTAAAGGCTCTAATTCCGAAGTTGAACTTAATAAATGTTTAAAAACCTCATAAGCATTCGCTTTTATTGCTATAAATAAAGCTTCATTTATCCTGGCAGCTCCCAAACCGAGGGCTTCTACCACAGCTTCCGTATTATTATTTACCACAGCCAAATCTAGAGTAGTGTAGCTATGAATTTCTATTCTATTTCTTTTAACAGAATATACAGGCCTACATCTGGCTTCATTATCTACTGTATCCACAGACAGGTATTGCGTATAGAGCTTTTTGGAGTCGGGCAAGCTTCTTGTAATCAGCCTTTGGCCCAATAATTCAACATGCATGCCCAGATGCGTGCTCTCATGGAAAAAAGCCTTCTGATGTAAATGGGCAATTAAACTTTGTTCATTGGGGAATTCATTCAAACCAGAAGACGGATTATAAAGAACATATTGTCCATTTTTTTTAATAATATTAACCGCATGATTGATGCTTTTTATCACCAAAATTTCATTTTCGTCTAACCCCAGCTGGTTAAAAATATTTTCCCAATGATGGCAGTCGCTAACCACACTTATTCGAAATACCGGCTCTAAAGGAGATTGGGATGCGAGCATTTTATGGGCATCACGCTGTCGCAGCGTTTTATCCAAAACGGAAGGATCTTGTGTTAAAAAAATCTCGGTGACAAAATGATTTATTTCGAGGTCTATTTCTTGTGAAGGCCGCTTTTCTACAATACGATTTAAAAAATTGAAGAAAGCCTCTTCCCGGCCCTCGATAAAATATTTTGCATGTAGCATGGATAAACCATTACACACACCTGCTTGATTTAAGCGCAAAGGAAGATTATGCCAGTGCAAATAGGCATTTAAATGTTGAATTACTTCATTTTGAGCAGCGACGGCTTTAACCATAGTAAAACTATTTGTCCATTTTATACTATTATAACAGACCAGACATTCTTTGTTATCATTTTCCTAGATGAAAACAAAAAGTAGTAGTCGCTTGTGCTAATTTATCCTATTAGGTATAGTTTTCGATATTTAAAATTCACAGGATGTCTCCATGAACGCAGGCTTAGATTACCAACTCGGCGAAACTTATGATCTCTTAAGAGACAGTGTTTATCAATTCGCTCGTAGCGAAATTGCCCCTCTGGCAGCTCACATTGATGAAAGTAATACTTTTCCGCACGGGCTTTGGAAAAAATTAGGGGATATGGGCTTGCTAGGGATTACCGTGAGTGAAGAATATGGTGGAGCTAATATGGGATATTTGGCTCATGCTATTGCCATGGAAGAGATATCGCGAGCCTCAGCTTCTGTAGGCTTAAGTTATGGTGCCCATTCTAATTTATGTGTCAATCAAATTTATTTAAACGGCAATAATGAGCAAAAGAGCAAATATTTGCCTAAACTTATTAGTGGTGAATATATTGGTGCCCTAGCCATGAGCGAGGCAAACTCGGGTTCTGATGTAGTTAGTATGCAATTACATGCCCAATTAGTGGGTGATAACTACATTCTCAATGGCACGAAGATGTGGATTACTAATGGTCCAGATGCGGATGTTTTAGTAGTCTATGCTAAAACCGATAAACAAGCAGGAAGTAAAGGTATTACCGCTTTTCTCATCGAAAAAGGTATGGCCGGATTTAAAACGGCACAAAAACTCGACAAGCTCGGTATGCGTGGCTCTAATACTTGTGAATTAGTGTTTGAAGAATGCGAGGTTCCCGTTGAACAGGTTCTGGGTGAAGTCAATCAGGGCACTAAAGTATTAATGAGCGGCCTTGATTATGAACGCACGATTTTAGCAGCAGGCCCTGTAGGAATTATGCAGGCATGTATGGACGTGGTGCTACCTTATGTTCATGAACGTAAGCAGTTTAATCAAGCAATAGGTGAGTTTCAATTTATCCAAGGTAAATTAGCGGATATGTATACTGAATTAAGTGCTTGCCGCTCTTATTTATATACCGTGGCAAGAGCCTGCGATAATGGAAAAGTGAGCCGTAAAGATGCTGCTGGCGTTATTTTATATACTGCTGAGCGCGCAACACAAATGGCATTACAAGCAATCCAAACTTTGGGTGGAAACGGTTATATCAATGAATACCCAACAGGAAGGTTATTGCGTGATGCGAAGCTGTACGAAATTGGGGCAGGCACTTCTGAAATTAGAAGAATGCTTATTGGACGTGAACTTTTTAATGAAACCGCGTAAGGAAAGAGTAAATGGAAGACCATGATATAGTAATTGTTGCTGCAAAAAGAACTCCAATGGGAGCTATGCTGGGTAGCTTGTCCCCATTTTCAGCTCCTGATTTAGGTGCAATGGCCCATGTTTCTGCCTTAAAACAGGCCGGCTTGCCCCCTAGTGAAATTAATGAAGTCATTTCTGGCTGCGTTCTTCAAGCTGGAATTGGTCAAGCCCCTGCACGACAAGCAGCCTTAAAAGCAGGGATCCCAAACTCTACAGGTGCCACAACGATTAATAAAATGTGCGGCTCGGGGATGAAAGCAGTCATGTTAGCCCATGATTTAATTAAAGCCGATCCTTCCCTAGTTGTCTTAGCTTCTGGGATGGAAAGCATGACTAATGCACCCTACCTCTTAGCAAAAGCACGTGCTGGATATCGTTTAGGACATGGCGAAATAAAAGATCATATGTTTCTTGATGGACTTGAAGATGCCTATAATAAAGGCCAATTAATGGGTTGTTTCGCAGAATCCACCGCAAGTCATTATAAATTTAGCAGAGAAGAGCAAGACGCCTATGCTGTGAATTCAATGACTAAGGCTCTTAAAGCTATTAAAGAAGGTTCCTTCGCTGACGAGATTGCTACCATCACTATGCCGACCAAAAAAGGCGATGTCATTATCAATACTGATGAAGGTCCTGATGAAACAAAACTAGCTAAAATAGCTCAATTAAAACCTGCTTTTAAAGCTGATGGAACTGTAACTGCCGCAAATTCAAGTTCTATTTCTGATGGCGCCGCAAGTCTAATCGTTATGAGTGCGCTTAGTGCCAAAAAACGAGGTTTAAAACCTTTAGCTCGCATCGTAGCCCATGCCAGCCATGCCCATGCTCCTGAATGGTTTACAACCGCACCCGTTGATGCTATCAAAAAAGTAATGACTAAAGCGGGCTGGAAACAAGCTGATGTTGATCTTTATGAAATCAACGAAGCCTTTGCAGTGGTGGCAATGGCTGCAATTAAGGAGCTTGAATTAAATCCAGAACAGGTTAATATTCATGGCGGCGCCTGTGCTCTTGGGCATCCCATTGGTGCTTCTGGCGCACGTATTTTAGTTACCTTAATTAATGCGCTAAAACAAAATGAAAAAAAACGGGGCGTAGCTGCTTTATGCATCGGTGGCGGTGAGGCCACAGCGATGGCTATAGAACTGGTATAAAATTTAAAATTACCTTGTCTGTCAGAATGGTACTAAGCCAAAGTTTCTCGGCTTACTTTCCAATCCTAAGTGCTGCGACTTATTCGCGGAACTTAGGTATAACGCAGGCTTAGAATTTTTATTGGATCCCGCGTAAGCTGCACGATCTTGTTATAATGAGTGCACTATTGCTTTATCACGCTTTTAAAAAAATAATAAAAAAGGATGTACATGCTTCGACAAAGTTTAATTTATTTATTATTAAGCATCTTAATAGTAGTTTTTGCTAAATATGCCCATCTTCTGATCTTGTATATTGATATGTTTTTCACCCATGTTAATTTAAAATTAACACCAATTTTTAGCCAAACTGGATGGGGCCTAGTTATTCGAAAAATAATTGTGCTTATGGTTCTGCCCGTCCTCATTACTGCTGTACCAGCATTAATCTATCGAGGACTCAAAGGCCGTGAAATGCCCCATTTTATCGCCATCGTCTGGGTACTCTGGACGATTATAGTCATTAGCGATATTTTAATTCGATAAGGATAGCCATGGCGAAGTTAATCAGTCAAATTAATCCTAATAGCCAAGATTTTAAAGAAAATGAAGCCAATATGAATAGGCTTGTTGATGAGCTTGCTACTCGCACTCATCAAATCAGCTTAGGTGGGGATGAAAAAGCGCGTGCACGGCATTTACAACATGGTAAATTACTTCCGCGCGAACGTTTGCAACAATTAATCGATCCTGGCAGCCCCTTCCTTGAGTTTTCTCAATTAGCGGCTTATCAGGTCTATGAAGATGAGGTCCCTGCAGCGGGGATTATTACTGGTATTGGACATATCGCTGGCACTGAATGTGTAATCATTGTGAATGATGCAACCGTTAAAGGAGGTACTTATTATCCCTTAACGGTAAAAAAACATCTCCGAGCCCAAGAAATTGCTTTAGCCAATCATTTGCCTTGCGTTTATCTAGTGGATTCCGGGGGGGCTTTTTTGCCTTTGCAAGATGAGGTTTTTCCAGATCGGGATCATTTCGGCCGCATTTTTTATAATCAAGCGCAAATGTCTGCCTTGAATATTCCGCAAATTGCCGTAGTTATGGGCTCCTGTACTGCGGGTGGGGCCTATGTGCCTGCAATGGCAGATGAATCCATTATGGTGCGCAATCAAGCAACCATTTTTTTAGGTGGCCCTCCTCTCGTTAAAGCAGCCACCGGAGAAGTGATTAGTGCCGAAGAACTCGGCGGTGCTGATGTGCATTGTCGGACCTCAGGAGTTGCTGATCATTATGCTGAAAATGATGCCCATGCTTTGCATTTGGCCCGCACCACCATAAGCAATTTAAATCGCGGTAAAAATCCTAATATCAAACGGATAAAAACAATAGAACCACTCTATGATTGTAAAGAGCTAAACGGAATTATTCCCAGTGATCCCAGAAAACCTTTCGATATCCGTGAACTTATCGCTCGCATTGCTGATGGTTCTGAATTTGATGAGTTTAAAGCCCTTTACGGGACTACAATTGTTTGTGGCTTCGCCCATTTATATGGCTATCCTATAGGCATTATTGCGAATAATGGCATCCTCTTTAGCGAAAGCGCCCAAAAAGCAACCCATTTTATCGAACTATGCTGTCAGCGAAAAATTCCTCTCGTATTTTTGCAAAACATCACCGGTTTTATGGTGGGATCTAAATACGAAGCCTCAGGAATTGCAAAACACGGAGCAAAAATGGTTACCGCGGTTGCCAACGCTAATGTCCCTAAATTAACCGTCATTGTAGGTGGCAGTTTCGGAGCAGGAAATTACGCTATGTGCGGCAGAGCCTACAATGCCCGTTTTCTATGGACTTGGCCGAACTCACGAATTTCAGTGATGGGCGGTGAACAAGCGGCCAATGTTCTTGCGCAAGTCAATCGCGATAAATACCTGAAACAAAATAAAGAATGGCCTATAGATGAGGAAGAACGGTTTAAAGCCCAAATGCGTGCTCAATATGAAGAACAAGGTAATCCTTATTATGCCAGTGCTCGTCTTTGGGATGATGGCGTTATTGTGCCAGAAGATACGCGTAAAGTCCTGGGTTTAAGTTTATCAGCTGCCTTAAATGCACCAATTTTATCAACGCAATTTGGCGTTTTCCGTATGTAAGGAGCAGCAATGAGTGATTTATTATTTGATATCCAAGATAGTAGCGCTTTACTCACTATTAATCGGGAGCAAAAACGTAATGCTTTTGATAATCATCTTCTTCTAGAAATGACCAATCGACTTGAGCAAGCCCAAAACGATCCTTTGGTTCGCAGCATTATTTTAAAAGCCAATGGCGCTCATTTCTCCGCCGGAGCCGATTTAAATTGGATGAAAAGTATGGCTTCATTTACTGAGGAAGAAAATCTAAAAGATTCACTGATCTTAGCTAAGCTCATGTATACCTTATACCAGGGACCAAAGCCGACTATTGCAATGATCCAAGGCTCGGCGTTCGGAGGTGGTGCGGGTTTAGCTGCAGCATCCTCTATAGCAATTGCCGCCCCCTCTGCACGTTTTTGCTTTTCAGAAGTAAAGTTAGGTTTAATTCCCGCGGTCATTAGCCCCTATGTTGTGAAGGCTGTAGGTGAGCGTAATGCACAAATGTTATTTATGACAGCTGAGGTTTTTGATGCCTCAAGGGCGCTCTCATTAGGCTTAATTCAGTATTGTGTACCGGAAGAGCAATTAATGGATTTTACTCTTAACTACGCCCAACAAATTAACCGCAATGCCCCTGAAGCAGTGAGACAATCTTTACAATTAGCACATCAAGTTGCGGTACAACCGATAAATCAGGAGCTAATGAATTATACAGCGTCATTAATTGCCCAAAAAAGAACATCCGCAGAAGGACAGTATGGACTTAATGCCTTTTTAAATAAAGAAACACCTAACTGGAACTAGGAACCTTGCATGTTTAACAAAATTCTTATTGCAAACCGTGGAGAAATTGCCTGTAGAATCATGAAGACCGCTCGCGCTATGGGTATCCATAGCGTAGCAGTTTATTCCACCGTAGATAAAAACAGCTTGCATGTACAATTAGCTGATAGTGCTTATTGGATTGGAGAGGCTGCAGCAAAAGACAGCTATCTTAATATTCCTCAGATTATTAAAGTCGCCAAAGAAAGTGGTGCTCAAGCTATTCATCCCGGTTATGGTTTTTTATCGGAAAATCCAGCCTTTGCCCAGGCTTGCGAGGAAGCCGGAATTATTTTTATTGGCCCCTCCATTTCAGCCCTAGAAGCAATGGCATCCAAACAAGTAGCCAAACAACTTCTTGAAAAAACAAAGGTTCCCTTAACTCCTGGGTATCATGGAAAAGAACAGTCAGAAGCTCATTTACTCCTTGAGGCAAAAAAAATTGGCTTTCCCATTTTACTTAAGGCGGCCAATGGTGGAGGTGGTAAAGGGATGCGTGCTGTTTATGCAGAAGATGAATTTCATGATGCCTTAGCTGGGGCTAAAAGAGAGTCCTTATCAAGCTTTGCAGATGACACGATGATTATCGAAAAATTAGTACTCAATCCTCGTCATATTGAAGTACAAATTATGGCGGATAATTATGGTAATGTCGTTCATTTATTTGAACGTGATTGCTCGATACAACGCCGGCATCAAAAAATTATTGAGGAAGCACCAGCACCTAATTTATCCGTCGAACTCCGTCAAAAAATCGCCGCCGCAGCCTGTGAAGTAGCCCGTTCAATTCATTATCGTGGAGCAGGAACCATTGAGTTTCTTTTGGATGGGGAGGCGTTTTATTTTATGGAAATGAATACTCGCCTTCAAGTCGAACATCCGGTCACAGAAATGATTACCGGGCTAGATCTGGTGGCTTGGCAATTAAAAATAGCTGCTAATGAGCCTCTACCTCTTAAACAAGAGGTTATTCAATTTAGTGGCCATGCTATCGAATGTCGTATTTATGCCGAAGATCCTTACAATGGCTTTATTCCCTCAATAGGAGCTATTCATTTTCTCAAAGAGCCACAAGGTGATGGATTACGTATCGATACCGGGGTTAGTGAAGGCTCAGCAATTACGATGTATTACGATCCCATGATTGCAAAATTAATTGCTAAAGGACAGAATAGAGAGGAAGCTTTACAACGTTTAATGCAGGCTTTAAATCACTACCATATTGGTGGTGTAAAAACCAATATTCCCTTTTTGCAAGCCATAGGTGAGCATCAGCAATTTAAAAAAGCCCAATTGAGCACAGATTTTTTAAGCAAAGAGCAAATTAATTTAAAACATCCTAATCCGCAAATAGCATTAATGATGGCAGTTAGCGTCGATTATTTAACCATCATTAATAATATTAACGATCCCCTTCTCCAAGATAGTTTTGCGTGGCAAGCTCATTCAAAAGCCTATTGGATTTGGCGCTATCAGCTTGAAGACTTAATTGAAGTGACTGTACTACCTATTAGTAAAAGCGAATTTAAACTAATATTAAATGAGACAGAGCATTTAATTCGTGCTTGCTGGACTGGGGATGAAGTAAGAATTGAAACCCAACAAAAAAATTACAAAGCTATCGTTGACAATAGCCTTAATACTCTGACTTTATACTACGAACACGGCCAAATAAGTATTCCTCGTTTTGAATGGGGCAAATCGGACTCAGCAGCAGGTCATAAAGGTCAGCTAACAGCACCAATGCCCGCAACGGTGGTCGCTATTTTAAAAAATCGAGGCGAACATGTTAAAGCAGGCGAGCGCTTAATCGTCTTAGAGGCAATGAAAATGGAGCATACCATCCACGCACCGAGCGATGGCATTTTATCAGATATTTTTTATGCAGTTGGAGCTCAAGTGAATGAAGGAGCAGAGCTCTTAGCCTTAAGCGAGGCTACTTAGAACGCGTGCTCTTTCCACTATTGCTAGGGAGTGAATAATTACGATGGATTATCCAAAACAGGTAAGCATTATAGAAGTTGGGCCCCGTGATGGTTTGCAAAATGAATCGGCCTTTGTATCCACTTCGCAGAAAATTGCACTGATTAATTTGCTAAGTCAATCGGGTCTAAAACAGATTGAGGTTACCAGTTTTGTTTCAGAAAAGGCCATCCCACAATTAGCGGATAACGAGCAAGTATTTGCTGCTATTGAAAAAGTTCCAGGTATTTCCTACTCAGCTTTAGTTCCGAACGAAAAAGGCATGTTAAGGGCATTGAATGCCGGCACCAGGGAAATTGCCCTTTTTACAGCGGCTAGTGAATCGTTCAATCAAAGAAATATTAATTGCTCTATTGACGAAAGTATTGAGCGTTTTAAGCCCGTAATGAATCTTGCGAAAGCACATCAACTTAAAGTTCGCGGCTATATTTCTTGTGCTCTAGGCTGTCCTTATGAAGGGGCTATTCTCCCCCAACAAGTTGCTAGTATAACTCAAAGGCTCCTTGATTTAGGCGTAGATGAGATTTCTTTGGGTGATACTATTGGTGTGGGTACAGCACAACAAACTCAATTACTGCTTGAACAGATTTTACCTATTTTAAAGCTCGATCAATTAGCCATGCACTTTCATGATACTTATGGCCAAGCGCTGACTAATATTTTTGCCTCCTTACGTTATGGGGTTCACCGTTTTGATAGTTCAGTAGCAGGTCTTGGAGGCTGCCCTTATGCGCGTGGGGCAACCGGAAACGTTGCCACTGAAGACGTGCTTTATTTAATGCATGGCCTAGGAATTGAGACCGGAGTAGATATTTTTAAAATAGTCACTACGGGGGATATGATTTGTAAAGTATTAGGTAAAAAAAATCAATCCAAAGTAGCAAATGCCATGTTGGCAAACCCATGTAATTAGGTGATTAACGAATGAATGAAAAAGTATGGACACCCAAGCAACCCCAATTAAGCCAAATGTGGCAATTTATGCAATTTGCGGGCGAAAAGAATCAACGGCAGTTTAACAACTACGATGAGCTCCATTTTTGGTCAGTACATGAAGCAGCGTCTTTTTGGCAAACTTTATCTGAGTTTTTTCAGATTCAATTTGATAAGCCTGCCAACCAAATACTTAGTAACGATGAAAATATGCTCAATGCCACCTGGTTTGCAGGAGCCCGTTTTAATTTTGCCGAGCAGCTCTTAAAAAGACGTGATTCGCATACAGCCCTAATCAGCCTTGATGAAAATAATAAACGGGTTTCACTGAGTTATGCGGAGTTGTATCAGGCTGTTGCCCAATGCGCCGCTGGATTAAAAGCCGTGGGTATTCAAAGGGGCGATCGAGTGGCAGGCTTAATGCCCAACACCACCTACACCATCATTGCAATGCTAGCCTCTACTTCCTTAGGGGCAATTTGGTCTTCTTGTTCACCTGATTTTGGAGCGCAGGCTGCTATTGACCGTTTAGGACAAATTGAACCTAAAGCTTTATTTATTTGTGACGGTCATCAGTATTTAGGGAAAAAGCATCCAGGTTTTGAAAAAATAAAGCAATTAGGCGAGGCGATTAGCTCATTAACTCAAATTATCATTTGTCCCAATATTGAAGAAGAAATCGATACGAGTACACTGCCTAAGACTACTTATTGGGAGCAATTTCTTAAACCTGCCACTGAATGCCATTTTGTTTCCTTACCCTTTGATCATCCTGTTTATATTTTATTTTCATCAGGAACAACTGGAAAGCCGAAATGTATTGTTCATGGTGCCGGTGGAACTTTACTACAACACATTAAAGAATTAGGATTACATACTGATCTATCAAGCAATGATAATTTATTATTCTACACTACTTGTGGCTGGATGATGTGGAATTGGATGGTTTCCGGTCTTGCTTTAGGAGCGACCCTAACCTTATATGAAGGCTCGCCTACCTACCCTAGAAGCAATCGTTTATTTCAGGTGCTAGAAACTGAAAAAGTCACTGTTTTTGGTACGAGTGCTAAATTTATTTCTGCGGTAGAAAAGAACCATGTAAAACCAAGCCAAGAATTCAATTTAGCGCATTTGCGTTGTATTTTATCTACCGGCTCCCCTTTACTGCCTAAAAATTATGATTATGTTTATGAAGAAATTAAAACAGATCTCCAATTAAGCTCGATTTCAGGGGGTACAGATATTGTTTCCTGTTTTGCCTTAGGAAATCCTATCCTTCCCGTATACCGCGGGGAATTGCAATGCATTGGCCTAGGAATGAATGTTGAAATCTTTAATGAAGAAGGCCAAAGCGTTAAAGAAACGCGAGGTGAACTAGTTTGCACCAAACCCTTTCCATCGATGCCTGTAGCCTTTTGGAATGATCCTGAAAAGATAGCCTACAAGCGCGCCTATTTTGAACGTTTTCCAGGTGTTTGGGCGCATGGCGATTTCGCAGAATTAACACCCCATCAAGGATTAATAATCTATGGTCGCTCTGACGCAGTTTTAAATCCAGGCGGGGTGCGAATCGGTACTGCCGAAATCTACAGACAAGTAGAAAAAATAGCCGAGATTCTTGATAGCATTGTTATTGGTCAAGATTGGAATGATGATATACGTATTGTTCTTTTCGTCAAATTACGTGAAGGTATGATATTGGATGATGCCTTAATTGACACCATCAAAAAAACAATTCGCCAGCATGCCTCTCCTCGCCATGTCCCGGCAAAAATTCTTCAAGTGGCGGATATCCCACGTACCATTAGTGGAAAGATTGTAGAATTAGCGGTACGCCAAATTGTGCATAATGAACCGGTTAATAATTTGCAATCTTTAGCAAACCCTCAAGCCTTGGAGCATTTTAGAAATAGACCGGAATTATTGTTGGATTAATTGCGGTGTAAGTGGGTCTTTGGACCCACCGTCAGCTTAGCGCGGCATCAACCCTATTATGATAATTTATTTGCGATATTGGCTTTAAATAATTGCTCCACCGATAAACAAGATCAGCACTGAGCTTATTTCCTACTATCAACAAAAAGTAGGTATAATTGTGGCTATAACACAGGGCAGAGACCATTCGGCAGTACAGCGTTAAAATCCACACTACCCTTCCTAAATCGCTTTGATAAGGATAGATCAGCTAATCCTTTCCGATTCAAGGGGGTCAAAAATTATCAATTGAGGCTTCATGCTATTTATTTTTTGTATTTTTGATCGGGGAAAAGCGTATAAAATTGCGTTAATAATTGGCTGGTTAAGGGAGCTGGAATATTTTTCTGTTCGGCAAGTTCTACTAGCCTTTCGTTCAAATAATGGATCTCTGTTAAACGCTTGTTGTTAATATCTTTATACATGGACGAGTAATTTTCAGCAGTATTTTTTATTGTAGTCTTTATTGTCTCGAATAATTCATCGGCGCTGATGATTTGCCCATAAGCCTGCAACACCGAACTAATCTCTTGGCTTAATTGTTTTAAGAGTTTTTCATGCTGTATTAAGAGCCCATTTTTACAATTAAATAAAACGGTTAACAAATTTATGGAACAATTAATTGCGAACTTATTCCAAATTAAGTTCCCAATAGAATCAGTCCATTCACAGGCTAAGGAAGACGCTCTAAACGCATGCTCAACCAGGGTAATTTCAGCAGGAGTAAACTGCCCTACCGAGGCACCTAAATAGAACCTATTATTTAAAAAAGCCCTTACTAAATAGGGTTTTTCGACATATCCGCCTATATAGGTAATACCCGAGATAATACGTAAATGCGGTAATTCTTTGCTTACTTCCTCAATAACGCCCATACCGTTATGTATTAATAAGACAATACTTTCTTCATCTAATGCATGTGCTAAGGATTTAACTAAAGGTAATACATCATAAGCTTTAGTACAGCAAATCAAATAGTTAATGGGCTCGCACACCGAGGAGTGTAAGTAAGCATCAGGATGACATTGGTAACTAAACTGCTCACTAATCATCATTAACTTAGACTGTTGATAACTATCTAATTGCTGCTGGTTTTTTAAAAGCAGGCGTACTGATTGCTCCCCCCGACAAAAACTTGCAGCAATAATACTTCCTACCGCACCAATTCCCGCAATATACCAAAGTGGATTATTTCTCAATATTATTCACTTAAACTCAAATAAGCTAGTTTAAATAATTTCTATTAGAAAGCAAAAACAATTCAAAAATTTGCGAGAAAATCCGCGGGAAACGTATCTAAAATTTGTACAAACTTTAAATATAGATAGAAATTGCAAAAAGAAACCATTGGTATGCGGCCTAATCAGCCCAAAAGGAATTACTAGGTCGAAATGAGAGTCAAATTGAGATGCGTTTACTGTCTAGAAAGCCAGGGCCACCTCATGAAAAAAATCTAGCTTAAATCGGTAAATAATGAGAGGCTAGCTTCATTTAAATGGATATAGGAATGAAGCTGGAAGAAGGATTTTTAGATTTTTTTATTTCACT
>NZ_RZGQ01000069.1 GCF_003989735.1 Legionella sp. km772
GGAAAATCAAATAATCACTATAAAGATCAAGCATATCCATTTAATTCCCTCCCTAAAATTAAGGGCGGAATTCTAATGCTTTTTAGTCAAACTACAAGTTTATGTGCGTAACATGAGTGAAGTAGAGGAAATTGCTGCAGCTGCACTTTATTTAGCTTCGGATGACTCAGCGTTTATTACCGCCAGTGATTTAGCTATCGATGGCGGTATATCGGGTATTCACGGAGATAATTAAAGTAAGATGGCTCGTTGGGGCTTTGCTATTACCTCTATTAGTCCCGGCTAATAGAGGTGGATTCTTATATTAAGCCTCTTGTTCGGTTTCCGCTTTCACAGTGCTTGTACTATTTTCTAAAATACGCTCTAACTCGCCTTTTGCTTGACGAGCAAAGTTAATCAGATCTTTTTCCTCGTCAAAAAATTCAAACGATTGCTGTAAACTCGTCTCATCATGCTTCTCAAAGGCTGCGGCTTTTGCCTGAATGTCTTTTGGCTTATAGCCTAGAAATCTCAATATTTCCTTAGTCATTTCAAGTGAGGAATTAAATAGTTCGCGTTTAGAATAATCAACGCCGAGTTTATGCAACTCATAGGCATGCCGGCGATTACGGGCTCTTGCAAAGATAATTAAATGAGGGAAATGATGTTTGGCTAGGCGTACTATTTCTAAGTTTTTTTCAACTCCGCCTACAGCGACGATGAGTAATTTGGCTTGTTGTGCCCCGGCACTCATTAATAAATCTAATCGACTGGCATCACCAAAATAACCGGTATAACCAAATTTTCTTAATAATTCAATTTGTTCAGGATTTTTTTCAAGTACGGTTACTTTTACATGTTCACCATTCAATAAACGACCGATAATTTGGCCAAAACGTCCATAACCCGCTAAAATAATGCCATTTTTTTCTGAAATCTTATCGTATTCTCGAGGTGGTAGAATACTCATAAAACGTGGAATAACGTATTTTTGATAGAGCATAATTAAAAAGGGTGTAGTTAGCATTGATACGGCCACTACCAAGGTAAATAATTCCCTAAGTTCGATGCTAATTACTTTTGAGTCACTAGCATATTGAAAGAGAACAAAGGCAAACTCACCACCTTGAGATAAGGCTAAAGCAAAGCCTAGCGTTTGGATTTTAGTCAGATCAAAACTTCGCCCTAAAATAGATAAGATAAACGCTTTTGTTGCAATAAGCCCTAATACGAGACTCAATACAAATAGAGGCTGTTGCGCAAAAAGGGTGAAATTCATCCCCATGCCCACCGAGATGAAAAATAAGCCCAGTAGCAAGCCTTTAAAGGGTTGAATATCAGCTTCTACTGTATGCTTGTATTGTGAGTTTGCTAATACTACCCCAGCAATAAAAGCCCCTAAGGCAGGTGATACGCCAATAGATTCCATAAGCAAAGTGATTCCTATCACTAGAGCGAGAGAAAAGGCAGTAAATACTTCGCGTAAATTAGCTTTTGCAATAATAAAAAATAAATGGCGTGAAAAATAATGACCAATCAAAATAATGCCACTGATTACGCCCATTACCGTTAAAGCTTGTTCCCATTTGGGTAGCTGACTAATTAAAGAGGTGCTATGGCTACTCACCGCTCCCACATTTTCCGGATGGAGTAAGGGCATAATAATAAGAATGGGTATAACCGCAATATCTTGAAATAATAAGACTGCAAAAGAAGTCTCACCTTCAGTCGTTTTCATTAAGTTCTTTTCTTGTAGCATTTGTAGCACTAAGGCGGTTGATGAAAGGGTTAAGGCCATGCTAAGCGCTAAACTAGCACGCCAATCGTAGCCTATTGAGATGCCAATACAGGTTAAAATAGCAGTGGTAATGATTACTTGTAGGCTGCCTAGTCCGACAATTAAGCGTCTTAATTGCCAAAGCTTATGAGGTTCTAATTCTAAACCAATTAAAAAGAGCATCATAATCACCCCAAACTCGGCAAAATGCATAATTTGTTCAGAATTATTGATAAGTTTAAAACCATAGGAACCGATTAAAATTCCAACTACTAAATAACCAATTACTGAGCCTAATTTGAAGCGGCTGGTTAGAGGCACCATAAAACTAGCTGCAGCCAGAAAGATAAAAACGTGAAATAAATGTGAATTGCCCATAGTCTACCTTTTATTGTTCATGACAATTTTTAAATTTTTTACCGCTACCACACGGGCAAATACTGTTGCGTCCAATTTTGATAGCGGGTTTTTTTGTAGCTGTATTGACTCCATCAACATAAAACCAGTGTTTATTGTGTTGATGAAACTCGCTGCGTTCGCAGATAGTTTTTACTTGATTTTTCTCAAGGAAAGAAGCGATAAATTCTACAAAGCCCCTTTCCTCATTCTCCACAGATGAGTCTACAATCTTTAAACCCAGCCAGACCACTGATTGTGCCCATCGTGCTGCTTCGTTTTCATCAAAATGGAGTAAGGGCTTCCCTGTCATTGTTTTTTTTATATAGGGAATTTGTGCTTGGCTGTAGGCCGTATAACGTGAGCGCATTAATTGTTCAGGGGTCTGCGGAATGGTTTTTTCCTCCAAAAAGGGCTGACAACACTGTTCATAGCTTCTTTCTGAACAGCAAGGACATAACTGGGGCATAAAGCTCCTCAAGGTTTGGGCAAAAGAGTGCTCTATATAAGGTATCAAATATTTCTTAAATTATGAATCAAGAATTTTTTGATAAAAAATATAATTTAAGGGTTTGTTAAGATTTATATAGTACAATTAAGTTAATTTATAGTCTTAGAGGGTTAAAAATGACTGCTAAAAAGAAAGAAATTACTAAAGATTCTTTTCTACACCGTCGGTTACAAGACTTCGTAGCCAATTTATTGTTTCCTGTCGGCAAGGGCGATTGGTATAAAGAAAAAAAATACGGTGATAAAAAAAGCGAAGATATTTTCAATCCCTTTAATGATTTCGTGAGCAAACAAAGAGAGCCCAAGGGACATTATTATAAGGCATTCAAAGATTTAGATTTGAGTTTATCAACGGTAGATACAACCTTAACTACTACAGAACCTTGCAAGTTAGAAGTGTTCAAATGTGCTCCTAAAGCCGATGCTCCAAAAAAACCAGGCACAGGAAAACATATTGTTTATTTTCCTGGTGCTAACACCTATTATCAAGCTTGCTTTCGCGATATTAGCGCTGCTGCCAAAGAAACTGGTGCAACCGTCCATGCCTTTAATTTTCCCGGTACAGGCTTAAGTTCAGGAAAAGTTAGAGAAGCTAATGACTTAATTAATTCTGGAATGGCGGTTGTTGCTAATTTAATCAAAGAAGGTGTTCATCCTGATGATATTATTCTTCAAGGTGATTGTTATGGTGCGGCTATTGCGCTTGAAGTTAAAAAGCAATTAGCAGAACAAGCGAGCATCAATGTTCGTTTAGTAATGAATAATGCCTTCAAATCATTTAAAGCCGCTGTATGTGATATGATTACCGAATCTAAATGGCTTCCTGCTGCTTTAAAAGGGATTGTTAAACGCTTGCTAGAGTTTACTGGCTGGCATATAACCCCTGGAAAACAATATAAATTTGCCGATCCTTACCAATGTCATATTCAACATTTAGGTGATCATACACTTGAGTCTGCTAGTCTTTCAGGAAAAGTGGCTAAATATCAAGATGAAAGTAGAACAGGTGTTACTAAGTCTGAAAAGCGTGCCCCTATGCAGGATACCTGCCCGGAAGAATACCGTAAAGATCGTGACTTTTTGGATAGCCAGCATTATGTGCGGGTCGATGAAGCTGCTAAAAAACGACTTGGAGATAAATTCGGCCGGGATAAATATGGTCGTGTAAATGCGCATTTTGCCGATTTATGTGAATTGAAAATGTTGGACGGGCGTACGGTTTACGAAGGCTATGTGAATGAATTTATTAGCCGCTCCGATAAATATATTGCTAATCATCCACAAAAAAGTATCGAAGAAATTCAAGACGATTTGTTAGCTCTTCGTTATCTTGAACCCGCTGCTGGAGTCACTATTACTGAGGAAGAGGCAGATGAGTTTGATACGGTTATGCAAGTGATTAAAGACAATCAGTATGAATATAATCCCTCCTATTCTGATGAAGATGTTCCTTCTGACACTGAAGAGTTCTCTGCAAAACTAGGCGGTTATTCCGCACCCTAATCTTCTAGCTAGTGGATCCTTGGATCCACTAGTGATTTGTCTGCCAATAAAAAAATTACTTAAAAACGCTGATTTTGGTAAACTACACTAAATAATTCTCTAGGACCTTATCAGATGAAGAGCGATTTACTCCTCAATGGCTTTGATCCCAACCATTTAGCAAGCAATGCCTCGGCTTTAGAGTCGGGAAAAATATTATTTTTCCCCGAGTATTTTTACTCGCATTGTCCGCCAGCCTTAATGTCTGAAGCGATATTGGACGCGCGCCATAAGAATGTCAGTTACGACTATATAAAGAATAAATTAGGTGCTTATAAAAAAGAACAAATTGACTTAGAAGAGCCCTTGCGGCAAATGATGCGGGGCTATGCTGAGTTTGCGATTCAATTGATTGAGCAAGCCCTGCCAAGTTATGTTCCGCATCTTCAATGGGGGAGGACGAGTTTTAGACCTGCAGAAATCAAAGGCAGGGCAAGTTCTAAACGTAAAGACGATACTCGGCTTCATGTTGACTCTTTTGCGGCAAGCCCAGTTAATGGTTTGCGAATTTTACGGGTATTTTGTAATATAAATCCTCATGGTGAGCCCCGTGTTTGGCAAGTGGGAGAGCCTTTTCGCCAGGTATTAGAACAGTTCGCGCCAAGAATTCCTACTTATAGCAAATTTACTGCCCATCTATTAAAAATGATAAAAGCGACCAAATCCTTGCGCTCTGCCTACGATCATTACATGCTGCATTTACATGATACGATGAAATTAGATGATCGCTATCAAGCAAGGGTAGAAAAAAACCAAATTGATTTCCCTGCGCAAAGCTCATGGATTGTCTTTACCGATCATGTGTCCCACGCAGCCTTAAGTGGTCAATATTTATTAGAACAAACTTTTTATTTGCCCGTGAGCAAAATGGCTCAGCCTGAGTTTTCTCCACTTTATGAGTGGAAAAAGATTAAATCGGAATTGGCTTTAGCTTAAAGGGACGTTATTCTGTACAATTTCTTCATATAAAAGAATTGCTTAATTATTAAGGTCTAGAGTATGATTTATAAGGCTGCTCGTTAATAATTAAGCAAAGGATCATCGCCTCCTATGGATGGAAATGAATTAACCGAGGCGGAGTCTCTGGATTCTCCTAAGTTAAGCCAAAAGAAGAATACTTATCGACCATCAAGCAATTTCTGGTTAATCACTAGTTTGGTTGTGATGGTGTTGAGTATTGCTTGGTTTTTTTATGCAACGCGTAGTCCCAAACAGATAACGAGTAAACCAACTCCCATTGTTTCAGCGCCCGTTATTAATCGAGATATGCCTATTTACCTGTCGGCCTTGGGTAATGTCGTTCCCACCTACAATGTTACGGTCCGCTCTCAAATTATGGGTGTCTTGCAAAAAGTCTTTTTTAAAGAAGGGCAGTTTGTAAAAAAAGGAGAATTACTCGCGCAAATTGATCCTCGTCCTTATGAAGCATTATTAAAGCAATATGAGGGTAATTTAGAGCGAGACAGGGCTTTATTGGCGAATGCGCGCATTGATCTAAAACGTTATCAAAATCTTTGGAAACAAGATTCGATATCGCAACAAACTTTAGCGACCCAACAAGCTTTAGTTGAGCAGTATGAAGGGGCGGTCAAAACCGATGAAGGTTTAATCGAAAGTACTAAAATTAATCTGATTTATTGCCGTATTGTATCACCTATTGCCGGCCGAATTGGTTTGCGTCTTGTGGATGCTGGAAATTTAATCCAATTGTCAGATACTACTGGTATTGCGGTGATTACTACCATTAATCCGATTACGGTTATTTTTTCTTTACCGGAGGATTATATACCTGGTTTAATTAATCAGGTCTATGAGAACAAGAAGGTTAAAGTTTATGCCTATGATCGCCAACAAAAACAACAGCTTGCTGCGGGTCGGCTTATAACCTTAGACAACCAAATTGATCCAAGTACGGGGACTGTGAAGTTAAGGGCTGAATTTTCCAATAAAGAAAATAAACTGTTTCCTAACCAATTTGTTAATATCAAAATTTTAATTGAAACCCTTAAAAATGCTGTGGTGGTACCCACTGCCGCCGTTCAACATACCCTAACCTATGATTTTGTTTACGTTTTAGATAAACAAAAAGTGCTTATAAAAAAAATAAGTTCTGGACCTTCTATTGGTAATGAAACAATTATCGATAAGGGATTAACTCCTGGACAATTAGTAGTCATTGAAGGGGCTGATAAATTGGTTAATGGTGCTCATGTGATCAATGAAGAAGAAAATTCTAAATCGAACTCTTCTAAGCCTAAGAAGTCGCAGACCACATGAGTATTTCCGGACCATTTATTGCTCGGGCTATAGCCACATCTTTACTGATGCTTGCCATTTTAATTTGTGGCCTTTTAGCGTATCAGTTATTACCGGTTTCCTCTTTGCCTGATGTGGAATACCCAACCATACAGGTGTCAACATTTTATCCTGGCGCAAGCCCTGATGTGGTTGCCTCAGCTATTACCTCACCTTTAGAGCGACAATTTGCTCAAATGCCCGGTCTTAATCAAATGACCTCTAGCAGTTCTTATAGTGCATCTATAATTACCTTACAATTTAATTTATCGGTTAGTATGGATGTGGCAGAACAACAAATCCAACAATCGATCAATAACGCCAGTAGCTATTTGCCTGCTAATCTTCCTAATCCACCTATTTATAGCAAGGTAAATCCTGCGGATGCGCCAATTATTACTTTAGCGTTAACTTCCAAAACCTGGCCACTACCCCAAATTGAGGATTTTGCGGATACTCGCCTGGCACCTAAATTATCACAATTATCGGGTGTGGGGTTGGTGAGTATTAGCGGGGGAGAGCGGCCCGCGGTGCGAATTCAAGTAAATCCTGATGCTTTATCCTCTTATGGCTTAAGCATGGAGGATGTACGTAATCGAATTGCTGTATCTAATGTGAATAGTGCAAAAGGAAGTTTTGATGGTCCCCGGTTAGCGTATTCAATTAATGCTAATGATCAGTTGTTATCAGCGAGTGATTATCGTCCAATTATTCTTAGTTATCAAAAGGGCGCTCCTGTCCGTTTAACGGATGTAGCAGAGGTAATCGATGGGGCTGAAAACGTAATGCAAGCAGCTTGGGTAAATCAGCACCCGGCTATTATTTTAAATATTCAACGCCAGCCGGGGGCGAATGTCATTGAAGTAGCCGATAATATTAAAACCCTCTTAAATCAACTCAAGCCGGTTATTCCTGCGGCGATAGACGTACAACTTCTTACTGATCGAACTATCAATATTCGAACCTCGGTACGTAATGTGCAATTTGAGTTGATCTTATCGGTTATTTTAGTGGTTTTAGTCATCTTTATTTTTTTACGTAAACTACCGGCGACGGTTATCCCGAGTATTTCGGTACCTTTAGTCTTGGTCGGCACGCTAGGGCTCATGTATTTGTTAGGTTTTAGTTTAAACAACTTAACCTTGATGGGGCTAACGATAGCTGCAGGTTTTGTCGTCGATGACGCTATTGTCATGATTGAAAATATCATGCGTTATATTGAATTAGGCGAAAGTCCTTTAGCGGCGGCGCATAAAGGAGCTGCTCAAATAGGGTTTACCATTTTATCTTTGTCTATTTCGCTTATTGCTGTACTAATCCCACTGTTATTTATGGGTGACATTGTAGGCCGTTTATTTCGTGAGTTTGCCCTAACCCTGACCATTACTATCGTTATTTCGGCCTTTGTATCCTTAACTCTAACCCCTATGCTCTGCGCGCGCATGTTACGTGCTGAAGCCAATACTAAGCCTACCCGCTTGGAGCATTACTTAGAGCAAGGGCTGAATCATTTAATTGAGCGTTATAAGCATTCTTTAAAATGGGTACTTTCCCATCAATTTTTGATTTTACTCATATTTTTAGGCACTATTCTATGCAGTGCACTATTAATTGTATTTATTCCAAAAGGATTTTTTCCCATTCAAGATTCAGGTTTAATTCAGGGAATCTCGGAAGCTGATCAAAACATTTCTTTTCCGGCTATGGCAAAAAAACAGCAAGCATTGGCTAAAGTCGTGCTAAGCGATCCGGCAGTAGAGCATATTTCATCCTTTATAGGTATTGATGGGATCAATAAAACTCTAAACACAGGACGTATTTTAATTACTTTAAAACCTTTAGACCAACGTCCTGGAATCAATGAAATAATTAGTCGTATTCAAGCTAAATTACGCAGCCTTGCTGGAGTTACCTTGTACATGCAAGCAGTGCAAGATTTAACAATTGATACGGTTACAAGCCGTACCCAATTTCAATATGCCCTCAGTGGTCCTGATCGACAAGAAGTAAATAAGTGGTCGCATGCCTTATTGGATAAATTAAAAGATGCACCCGCTTTAAAAGATATTAACAGTGATCAACAGCATCAAGGCTTGGTGACTTTAGTTGATGTGGATAGAGATACGGCTTCCCGTCTGGGTATTAGCATGCAATTGATTGATGATGTCCTCTATGATTCATTTGGACAACGCCAAATTTCGACGATGTTTACGCAGCGTAATCAGTATAAAGTCGTACTTGAGGTTACTCCTTCTTTACAACGTTCACCCGCATCCTTTGATCATAGCTATCTTAATTCTTTAGTCATCCGGACACCAAGCGCTACCAATCCATCCACCTCGGTCAGTGGCTCGGTTCCTTTAAAAACTATTGCCAGTATAAGCCAAACGGTCGGACCTTTAGAAATTACCCGGCGCGATCAATTTCCCTCTACTATTTTATCGTTTAATTTAGCTGAAGGTGCCTCCTTAGGTGAGGCCGTCCATGCGATCGAAGCTGCAAAAGACAGTTTAGCTTTACCGGCAAGTATAGAGGCTGATTTTGAAGGCTCAGCAAAAAGTTTTCGTAACTCGCTTGCTAATGAGGGTTGGCTGGTTTTGGCAGCCATAATTGTGGTTTATATTATTTTAGGGGTTTTATATGAAAGTTATATTCATCCTTTAACTATTTTATCTACACTACCCTCTGCGTGCATGGGGGCCTTATTGGCTTTATTCCTTACTCATAATGATTTGAGTGTTATAGCCTTAATTGCCATCATCCTATTAATTGGTTTGGTCTTGAAAAATGCCATTATGATGATTGATTTTGCTTTGGAGCAAGAACGTCTATTAAAAAAAGAGCCTACCGAAGCCATTTATGAAGCGGCTTTGTTGCGATTTCGTCCCATTTTAATGACGACTATGGCCTCTTTATTGGGTGCTATACCCTTGGCTTTTAGTTATGGTATTGGGGGGGAATTAAGGTGCCCCTTAGGTTTAGCTATTATTGGTGGTTTGATTGTGAGCCAGTTAATTACTTTATATACCACTCCAATTATATATCTTGCTTTTGATCGCCTATCACGTAAAGTGATGAGTATGGTGCCAAAAAGCAAAGCCAGCGAAAGCCTTTAGAAGGGCTAAGGATAAAAAAGTGAATATATCATTACTATTCATTAAAAAGCCTATCGCTACGATTTTATTAACTTGTGGCCTCGCCATTGCGGGCATTTTGGCCTTTAATTTCTTACCCGTTGCCCCTTTACCACAAATTGATTTTCCAACCATTGCGGTGCAAGCAGCCTTACCAGGGGCAAGCCCTGAGGTGATGGCTACCTCCGTGGCAACACCTTTAGAGCGACAATTAGGCCGCATAGCGGGTGTCACCCAATTAACCTCATCGAGTACTTTAGGGCAATCGAATGTCATCATTCAATTTGACTTATCGCGAAATATAGATGGGGCAGCAAGGGATGTACAGGCTGCAATTAACGCTTCACTAAGCCAATTGCCTTCTAATTTACCCAATAATCCTACCTACCGTAAAGTGAACCCTGCTGATGCCCCAATTATGATTATGGCATTGACTTCTGATAAATACAGTACGGGTAAAATGTATGATATGGCCTCTACTTTATTGCAACAACGAATTTTACGCATTGAAGGTATTGGACAAGTGAATGTGGGTGGCGGTTCCTTGCCGGCTGTGCGGATTGAGGTAAATCCTACTGCCTTAAATAGCTATGGGATTGGTTTAGATGATGCGGCCCGCACAGTTATTGCTGCTAATGCCAATGAAGCCAAAGGTTCAGTAATTAACGGAGATGGTACTCAATCTTTAGTGAAAACTAATGATCAATTATTCCATGCTGCCGAATATAGATCGTTAATCTTAACTTACCGTAACAATGCGCCAGTGCGTATAGCAGATGTGGCTGAGGTTTATGATTCAGTAGCGGATATCCGCAATGCCGGCATATCAAACGGTAGGCCTGCGGTGGTTTTAGTCCTTTTTAAACAGCCCGGCGCCAATGTTATTAAGACTGTGGACTATGTAAAAAATATTCTTCCTGAGCTTAAGGAATTGCTTCCTAAAGAAGTACATCTTAATGTTTTAATGGATAGAACCACTACTATTCGCACCTCCTTGCATGATGTAGAGTTGACTTTGCTTATTGCCATGCTGCTGGTTGTTTTAGTGACTTATTTATTTTTAGGAAGTTTTAGAGCCATGCTTATTCCTGGTATTACCGTACCTTTGTCCTTATTAGGGACTTTTGCAGTGATGAAGCTTCTGGATTATAGCTTAGATAATTTGTCGCTAATGGCCTTAACTATTTCTACTGGTTTTGTCGTTGATGATGCAGTGGTTGTATTGGAAAATATATCCCGTCACTTAAGCATGGGAAAAACTAAAATACAAGCTGCAATTGATGGGGCGCGCGAAATTGGTTTTACCGTTATTTCAATGAGCATTTCCTTAATTGCGGTATTCATACCCGTCCTCTTTATGGGGGGGATAGTGGGGCGCTTATTTAGGGAGTTTGTCATTACCCTTTCCGTAGCTATTTTAATTTCAATGGTTATTTCATTGAGTTTAACGCCAATGATGTGTGCTAAAATGTTGCACAATAAGGACTATGATCAAAATTCCTTTATGCGTTTTATCGAGAAGGTGCGTAGAGGCTATGGTCATAGCTTGCAATGGGCTTTAGCACATTCTCGCATTGTTTTGATGAGTTCTTTTGCCACCATCTTGTTAACTGGTTTGCTCTTTGTGCTTATTCCTAAAGGTTTTTTTCCCCAACAAGAAACCGAACGAATTGTGGCTTCTTTACGTGCGGATCAAAATATTTCTTTTACTGCAATGAAGAAAAAACTAACACAATTTACTTCTATCATTCAAAAAGATCCTGATGTGGCTAACGTCGCCGCTTTTATTGGCAGTGGTGGCCCGGGAGGAAATACTTCAAATACAGGTTCTATCTTTGTCATTTTAAAACAGCCGGATCAAAGAAAGGCCACTACCGCTGCGGTGATGGAGCGCTTGCGTAAAAAATTAACTCATATCACCGGGGCCAATTTATTCATGCAGTCCTCGCAAGATCTATCAATCGGCGGCCGGCAAAGCGGGGCGCAATTCCAATACACCATTACCGCGCCGGATCTTAAAGAGCTCAACACTTGGACTCCTAAAATTATGGAGGAGGTGAGTAAAATAAGGGGTATTTCTGATATTAATAGTGATCAATTAACCCATGGTTTACAAGTCTATGTCGAGGTGAATCATGATAAGGCTTATACTTATGGGATAACACCAGAAAAAATTGATCGGGTTTTATACAGTGCTTTTGGTCAAAGTCAAATCTCAACGATATATCGCCCCATGAACCAGTATAAAGTGGTGATGGAAGTCGCACCTAAATATTGGCAAAACCCGGAAACTTTGAATGATATTTATGTGCTTTCTGATGCAGGAAAGGAGGTTCCTTTATCTACGTTTGCGCAGTTTAAGCCAGGGTTTACTCTTTTATCGGTCAATCATCAGAGCCAAGCTCCATCTGCCACAATTTCTTTTAATTTAGCCCCGGGCACTTCTTTAGGGGATGCGGTGAATCGAGTGCGAGATGTTGTGGCTAAAATGGATTTGCCACCTACTATCCGCGGCTCTTTTCAGGGAACAGCCCAAGCCTTTCAGCAGTCTTTTGCCAATGAAATTTATTTAATTATGGCTGCCTTAGTAGCTGTTTATATTGTGTTGGGAATGCTTTATGAAAGTTTGATCCACCCCATTACTATTTTATCTACCCTGCCTTCCGCGGGGGTAGGGGCTTTGTTAGCCTTAGTATTATGCAGGACTGAGCTTAGTATTATTGCCTTTATTGGCATCATTCTCTTGATTGGTATTGTGAAAAAAAATGCCATTATGATGATTGATTTTGCCTTAGACGCAGAGCGTATCGATAAAAAACCCTCAGCAGAGGCTATTTATGAAGCTGCCATTTTACGGTTCCGCCCTATATTAATGACCACTATGGCCGCTTTACTGGGGGCGGTCCCTTTAGTTATTGGTTTTGGAGTGGGCTCAGAATTACGTCGTCCTTTAGGTATTGCGATTGTTGGTGGTTTGATTGTGAGCCAGTTATTAACCCTTTATACTACACCCATTATTTATCTAGCTTTAGAGCGTTTAAGGATAAATGCCCAGCAATGGAGACGAGGAATCAGGTTAAGAGGTCTATATGGACATTAGAAAAACAGCGTTATCATTTACAGTGCTTTCTTGCTTGCTGAGCGCATGTATGGTTGGTCCCAATTATACGCGTCCGAAGGTGGTCGTCCCGTCAAAATTTAAAGAAGATAAAGCGCAGGTTAAACCTGCAAAAAACTGGAAGCCTATTGATCCTAAAGACAACCAAGAGCGAGGCCCTTGGTGGAGCATTTTTCACGATCCGGTATTAAATCAATTAGAAGAGCAGTTAAATCGGTATAACCAAACCATTGCCCAAACAGAAGCGAATTATCGACAATCGCTTGCCCTCGCTGAGCAAGCACGGGCGGGTTTATTTCCTACTTTGAGCGGTGCAGCCAGCCTTTTTCGTCAAAAGCAAGGCGGGGGGACTGCAACGTTTATAAATACAGCAGGGGGAGATACAACAACTAATGTCGCAACCTCTAACACCACCTTACAACGCACTCCCACCAATAGCATTTATTCTTCAGTGCTCTTCGCAACTTGGGAGCCTGATCTGTGGGGAGCGGTACGGCGTTCCATTGAAGCCAATCTTGCTACGGCTCAATCTAATGCTGCGTTAGTGGCGGTAACGCGCTTAACTGCGCAAAGTGCTTTAGCGCAATATTATTTTGAATTACGCACTGCTGATATCAATCAATCTTTCTTCGAACAAACAGTAAAAGCCAATAAAAAGATTTTACAATTAACACGGCATCAATACGCATCAGGCGTTGCAACTCGCGCCGATATAGTACAAGCTCAAACTCAGGTGGAGACCGCTGAAGCTCAAGCTATTAATAATGGTATTTTGAGAGGTCAATATGAACATGCTATTGCGGCACTGATGGGAAGACCGCCTGCTTTTTTAAATGTTCATCGAAAACCGTATCGTTTCACTGTCCCAACCATTCCAAGTGAAGTCCCCTCCGTTTGGTTGGAGCGCCGTCCTGATATCGCCCAGGCTGAGCGGTTGGTACAAACTACCAGTGCGCAAATTGGAGTGGCCATTGCAACCTTTTATCCAACCCTTACATTATCTGCTTCAGCAACGGCTACTGGACGGAGTATGCACCAACTTATCCATACTCCAGCTTTAGGTTGGTCTACAGGTTTACAGTTAGCGCAAACTTTCCTTGATGGTGGTTTAAGAAGGGCTACAGTGAGAGCTGCAAGAGAAAGTTATATTGCTCAAGTGGCAAGCTATCGCCAAACGGTTCTCACTGCTTTCCAAGATGTGGAAGACAACCTTTTGGCTCTACGTTTACTGGGTCAACAAAGCAGGGTGCAAAATCAAGCTGCTGCGCATGCACAAGAGGCCTTACGACTAATGACCAATCAGTACCAGGCAGGAACAGTAGCCTATTCTAATGTCCTTACGGCACAAATTACCGCTTACAATGCGCAAAAAACCGCAAATGATGTTAAAGGCTTACAAATGACCGCTGCAGTGGGTTTAATTAAAGCTCTAGGTGGTGGATGGGCTAAATAGGAAGCCATGCACCAAACCTTGCTACCGTGAATGAATATATTTTTAGCAAGCTGATTAGGCAGATAAATTGGCATTTTTCACTTTTACTCCCTGCTCACTAAAATAAAAACTGCATAGATGACTTGTAATTACAGCGCCAGAGACTGAGAGCATAATCGGTACTAGGAAATCAAAATGTATATGAGTAAATTCAAAAATTAAAACGATCGCCGTAATAGGCATTTTTTGTGCTGCCGCCAGAAAAGAAGTGGCTCCTATAGCAATAAAACCGGAAAAAGGTAATGCAGGAAAAAAATGAGTCCAAAGCCCACCTAGAACCGCTGCGAGTAAAGCGCCATTAGCCATGGAGGGAGTTAATAAACCGCCTTGAGAGCCGACGCGTAGGCTAGTCCAAATAATAAGACATCTTAATCCAAGAAGAAGTGCACTTAAACCAATTCCTGCGAAACTAGAAAACTCCATTTGCACTGCACTTTTTCCGTTACCCAACAAAACAGGAAGGTAAATAGCTAAAATACCAATCATCATGTAATTAAAAAAAGCTGCCACAATCATTTTTCGATCATGGAAGGAGTTTTTGCGTTGTTGGTTCGCAATACGAATAAACCAATAAGCAGCAAAGCCGAAAATAGGGCTGGTTAAAATAGACCAGACGAGAATAGAGGTGCTTAATTTTAAGTCTGCAACCTGGTAAATAGATTCAATACCTAAGCCTGTCCAAGAGACTAAGGTGGCTATTGCTGAGGTGATTAAAGCAGGAATCAGCAGGGCCCAGCTGTAGGTGCAAAATAAAACTTCTACAGTAAAAATCGCCCCGCCCAAGGGAACATTATACACAGCCGCAAGCCCTGCGCCAGCACCACAAGCGATCATTATTTTAGTTTCTTTAATGGTTAAGCCTGCTTTTTCAGAAACCCAAGTGGCGAAAAGAGATCCTAACTCGCGGGGGGCAACTTCTCGTCCTAATGGCGAGCCCAAAGCAATGGTGATAATTTGTAATAAGGCATGGATAATTGTACTTAATCCCGGCATCTTTTTATCAGTTTTTAAAGCCTCTCCAATACTTACTAAGGGCTTACCATAGCTATAGAGAAGCCACCAACCAAGGCCGGCAATTAAACCGCAAAGAGTGAGAATTAACACCCGGCGCTCGGGGGATGAGGCACTAACACCGTGTAGAAAGCTTTCATCGCTAATAATTAACTCATGTTACGCACGGTCAATTTTAAGCTGCCATATTTTTAAGCTCCTGCCAAGCAATCTGGTTCGCTCTAAGAATCAATTTGTACTTAATAGCAAAGTGATTTAAATGAGTT
>NZ_RZGQ01000007.1 GCF_003989735.1 Legionella sp. km772
GAAAATCAAATAATCACTATAAAGATCAAGCATATCCATTTAATTCCCTCCCTAAAATTAAGGGCGGAATTCTAATGCTTTTTAGTCAAACTACAAGTTTATGTGCGTAACATGAGTTATAACATAAAATTCAAAATAGACTATAAAATATAAATACTGGTTATAAAAAACAATTTACTGCTGCATTGCCAGGCTTAGATGAAGGACTACCTACGGGTAGGAATACTCTTAATAAGCTAATGAAGAGGCTGTGCGGGTAAACTCAGCACACCAGGCGCTGAGTTTTAGAGAGTGATTAACGGTTTACCGCTAGAGCCATACCTTCCAGGACAGTTAGGGCTGCGTATAATTGATAGTCTTCATGGATTAAATTAGTATCCACCTCATTTTTAGCTGCTTTATTTTCAGTGTTGTTCTTATTGATAATGTGGCCACTCAGATCTGCTTCACTAAATCCCGTTAAATCTGATTTCTTTTGGGCAGTTTTAGGTACATCCATTTCCTCTACGACGATATCAGGTACAATCCCTTTCGCTTGGATAGACGTTCCTGATGGAGTGTAGTAAAGCGCTGTGGTTAATTTTATTCCCGTCTTAGCGTCTAGAGGTAGTACTGTTTGTACCGAACCTTTGCCAAAGCTTTTGGTACCTAAAATTAGGGCTCTTTTGTTATCTTTTAAAGCACCGGCAACAATTTCTGACGCTGAGGCAGAACCGTTATTAATAAGCACAACTATAGGCGCATTGTCTAAAACATCCCCAGGATTCGCTAAGGCAGTAAATTTTGAGCCAGGTAAACGTCCTTCAGTATATACAATAAGTTCTTGCTTACCTGATTTATCATTACTTAAAAAGGCATCGGATACTTGAATTGCTGAATCAAGCAAACCTCCTGGGTTGTTTCTTAGGTCTAAGATGAGACCTTTTAATTTGCCATTAGATTGTTGTTTTAATTGGGCAATCGCTTTTAACATATCTTTACCGGTTTGAGCCTGGAATTGGGTTAAACGCACATAACCATAGCCCTCGCTTAGTAGTTTACTTTTGACGCTTTTAATTTGAATCACTTCCCGGATCAGATCAAAAGTTAAAGGCTTACTTGCCCCTTTGCGTAATACGGTAAGTTCTATAGGTGAACCGGCTTTTCCACGCATTAAATTGACCGCATCTTTTAAGGTCAAGCCTTGTACTGATTCTTTACCTAGTTTAATGATGTAATCACCTGATTTAATACCTGCTTTAAAGGCAGGTGTATCTACAAGCGGGGTAATCACTTTCACCACCCCATCTTCCATGGTCACTTCAATACCTAAACCACCGAATTCACCGCTGGTTGACGTTTGGAGTTCTTGATATTCTTCTTCATCGAGATAAGCTGAATGCGGGTCAAGACTGCCCACCATGCCTCGAATAGCATTATCAAATAATTCTTTATCGTCGACAGGTTTAACATAATATTTTTTAATTTCACTAATTGCATTCGAAAAGCGTTGCACATCTTCCAAAGGAATCCGCTTTGCGGTAGTATTCTCTGTAGCCGAATCATCAGCGGCAAAACCGATTAATGGTACTGCTAATGTAAACGCGTACACTATACCCAAAGTACGGGGAAGTATTTTTTTAACCATAGCGATCTCCTCGGATGCAAGGCCACAAAATCAGCCACCTACTTGTTATTATTGATTTTAAAATGCAATTTAAATGCCAAGTAGCCCATTAAAGTAAGCAATTTCAAGCGTCTTCTATTTACAAAGAATGCTTACCTATAAAAAAACAGCCTCTGGTACCTGTTGTACAAGTAGTTCATGGTTCTACTCATACAAGGAACAAATCCAGCTGCTCCATTCTTACAAAACATACTACTTAAGCTAGCCAATCTAATGGCGAAATTGCTTTTCCTCGTAGCCTTATCTCAAAGTATAGACCGTTTTGTTTAATCCCGCCGCTATGACCAACACTAGCAATTTGTTCATTTTGTCTGACCGTTTGGCCTTTATGTTTAAAAAGGGATTCATTGTGAGCGTATAAGGTCATAAAGCCTTGCCCATGATCAATAATCAGCAATAATCCATAACCTTTAAGCCAATCGCTAAAGACTACTTTTCCAGGATATATGGCGGTGACGGCAGTTCCTTCATCGGCAAAAATTGTCACGCCTTGATTCATCTTTTTCAAGCTCTTACGCTGAGTAAGAACAGGCAGCGGCAATTTTTTGCGCATCTTAATAAAAGGAACAGTGTTCTGAATGACACTGCGTTGGGCTAAGGAGACTAGTAAACGAGATAGATTTTTTTTATCTTTTTCAAATTCAAGCAAGGTATTTTGGGTGCTTTCAATTTCCTCATCGATAGAGTCAATTAAGGCGGTATGGTAACTTTTATTTTTTTCAAATTGCTGTTGATGAGCTAGTAATTGGGTTTCTAATTGTTGATTTAGGGCTAGTTCATTGTTTAACTGTTCATTATTCTTAGTAAGCTTTTCGCGGGTAAGATCAATTTGATCAATGAGTTCTTGGCGAGATTTGATAATATAAAGATAATAAGTTAATAGTCGATTGATTTTATGAGGTGTCTCCTGATCCAATAACCACTTTAGCGGTTGATATTCTCCCATTTGATAACGGGCGCGGACATGCCCAGCTAACATATGCTGTTGCATGGCTAATTGCTGGTTTAACGCATTGATTTTATTTTGCAGAGCCATAATTTTCTGTTTTGTCTTATCCATGTTGTGTTGGATAAGCCGCAGTTTTCTAATACCCTCACCGAGTTGTTTTTCGGTTCCGGCCAATTCTTTATTTAATGCGCCTCGTCGATCATGCGCTGAGGCTATTGTCCGTTTAAGAAGCTCAATTTTATTATTGATTTGTTTTAATTTACTTTGGGTTTGGCTAACCGAAGACGAGCCAGTGCTATCCGCATTTAAGGGTAGTAAAAAAATAATCGTCAACACTAGGAGTGCTAATAGCCTCACTCGTAGGAGCTGGTAGTTAACCATTATTTTCTTCCAATAATATATGCCCCGTCATTTCAGTTGGTGGGGTAATCCCTAATAAATGAAGCAAAGTAGGTGCAATATCGGTGAGGTTGCCTTGCTGGGTATTAAAATGCCAACCTCCTCCTACGTATAAAAAAGGCACGGGTTCACTGGTGTGCGCCGTATGGGCTTGGTGGGTATGTTCATCAAACATTTCTTCGGCGTTACCGTGATCTGAGGTAATTAATAGTTTTCCTTGCAAGGGTTTTAGCGCCTGCCAAACTCTACTCATACAGTGATCTAAGCATTCTACGGCTTTGATTGCTGCTTCAATATTCCCACTATGACCAACCATATCTGCATTCGCATAATTACAAATTATTACATCATAAGCCTTATCTTGAATGGCTTGGACTAGGGTGTCAGTTAATTGCGGTGCGCTCATTTCTGGTTGTAAGTCATAAGTAGCTACTTTCGGGGAGGGAATCAAAGTCCTCTGTTCATTGAGAAAGAGTTGTTCTTTTCCGCCGTTAAAGAAAAAAGTAACGTGCGCGTATTTTTCAGTTTCCGCTATTCTTAACTGGCGTAAACCGTGCTTAGCAAGTACTTCTCCTAAAGTATTATTCATGGCGCTAGGAGGGAATAGTACCGTGGTTGGCAAATTTTTGTCATATTCAGTCATAGTGGCAAAATAAGCCAATTTAGGCCTTACTTTTCGATAAAAGCCGCTAAAATTAGGATCGATAAAGGCGGCCGTTAATTGTCGAGCTCGATCAGCACGGAAATTAAAAAATAAAACCGCATCATCCTCTTGAATTGCTGGGCAGGAGCCAATTTTACAGGGAGGAATGAATTCATCACTAAGATTTTGTTGATAAAAAAAGCTAATTGCTTCTTGGGCATTAGTGAAGTGATGAGCAGCCTGTCCTTCTGTTAAAAGCTGATAGACTGGCTCTACACGCTCCCAGCGTTGATCGCGGTCCATGGCATAATAGCGGCCAGTGATTGAGCTTATCCTACCTAAAGAATAGTTTTTAATAAGTTGGTCTAACCGCGCTATGCTTGCTAGAACGCTTTGGGGGGGCGTATCTCGGCCATCCAAGAATAAATGTAAATAAACCTTATTTATTTGTTTCTGGTGACATAACCCTAAAAGGGCAAATAAATGTTCTTCATGGCTATGTACTCCACCAGGCGATAATAGCCCCATAAGGTGAAGAGCTTTTTTAGAGTTAATTAAGTATTGAGTCAACTCGTCTAGCACCGGATTTGCAGTTAATTTACCTTGGGTTATAGTATCGTTAATGCGGGTAAAATCTTGCTGAACTACTCGACCTGCGCCGATGTGCATATGTCCCACTTCCGAATTACCCATTTGAGCATTCGGTAAACCTACTGATACGCCGGATGCGTCTAAGAGGATATGCGGGCAGTTTAGCCACCACTCATCCCATTGCGGGGTATTAGCCTTTGCAATTGCATTATATTTCTGCTGCTCACTGTAACCCCAGCCATCGAGAATCATCAGCACTACGGGACTATTTGCTGCCATAATAAAGTCCTAAATATCAATAATATAAATTTGCCCCAGTATACCTCTGCGGACTTTCTAGGTATAGTTCTTCTTTACCTAAAAGGGCAGTGAGCCCCCAGACTTAGCTTTTAGGCTAAAACCTCAATGAGCAATCAAGACTTTATAATTCCTTATCGAAAGAAAACCCTTAGGTAAGAGCGGTGTCACTTCCTAGCAAATCATCCTTAACCGCTGCCGGTATGTAGGGTTTTAGGTATTGAGTTAAGCTTAATTGATGTGTTGAGCTTATTCCGTATTGGTTTTTTAACAACACTAGTGTACTCCATCCCCACCAACTGTTGGTCCAGTGTTTATCATAGGGGTTGGATAAATCGACTCTACGCCATAATTGTTTACTTTTATCGTCCCAATAAAACATAGGGGCGAGATCTAAATTATCTTCTTTATAAAAAGGTTCAGGAAAAGGAATCATATCTAAAGCTACAAAATGCTCTGGCGCTATTCCGGTGTAATAAGTAGCAAATAACTCATCAGCAGATTCTTGCAGTGCGGCTAAGAGCATATTGCGGTTAACTTGGTTTAAGGGGTTAAAATAAGAGGTATCGCCGTAAACCACCCATTGCACTCCAGACGCATTGCGCACATGGATTCCGTATTTATTTTCTTCTTGATGCATGTAGCTGGCTAATAAAGAGCCTAAAACGGCCGGGCTAACTACTTGATTAAGTTCTTCCCTCGGAGTTCTTAAATGTCCGGCGGTAAATTGATCCGAAAGGTAATGGGCAGCAAATGCTTCCATGGCATAGGCTTGTTCTAAGTCACTGCGGTTGCCACTGTGTTTTGCTTTTAGTGCTTGAGCTAAGGCCAGCTGATGACCATGCGTGTAGACTACAATATTATTGGGGCTAAAGTGATCAAAATCTTCGAGGGCCAGTAACAAATAGCGCCCAGGATACAGCCACCATCCATATTGAGCACAGCCTCCGCCAGTAATACAGTTTATTTCTCGTCCTATACTATTTCCGATGCGCTGGTATATTTCTTCAGCCGGCTCGCCATCGCGTATTCCTGTTTCTACGAGCTGTAACTCTTCTTTTATTACTGCATTAAGGTCGCTGACTTCATGGACCGCTAAAGGCGCTTTGGCGAACGAGTCAAAAACATCTTTAAAACGCCTTTGTCGTTGTTTTTCATCAATACCATGGCTAATGGGCCTACCTAAAATACCATATAAATCGCCTAGGCTTATAATATCCGCATAATTCAGGGTCAGGCTGTTCTTTAAATGTAAGGGAATGTCGGTTTTTGCTGGCTCTTCGGTATTGAACTGTAAGGTTACTTTTTGGCCTGCAGCCCAATATTCTGATAAAGAAAAAGGCTTAGCATTGTTTGCATGGCTAAGGGGAGAGCAACTAAACGCGACAACAGTAAATAAGCTAGAAAGAAGGCGTAGTGACGATAAATATTTTTTCATGTATCCCTCATAAAAATGAATATTAATCATTAGATAGAGCTGCTACCTGATCTTTTTTTAAAAAGGTATAAGCTAAAACAGATCAATACTATACAGAATTGATTTTGCTTTACCACTTAAATTTTTATCCTAAAGCGGTTAGACTATCAGCCATTTTAAGTTGTAGGAAGAAGCGTTTTGGATTACAAAATACCTAAACACATCGCTATAGTAATGGATGGTAATGGCCGTTGGGCAGAAAGTCGTGGCTTACCTCGTATTGAAGGTCATAAGGCAGGTGTGGAGTCGGTTCGGGCAATGATCCGTACTTGTCTAGAAAAAAAAATTCCTTATTTAAGTTTGTTTGCTTTTAGCTCTGAGAATTGGCAACGTCCTACTGATGAAGTCAATTTTTTAATGGAGCTTTTTATTGAGGCTTTAAAAAATGAATTAGATGCGCTTAATGAGAATGAGGTGCAAATGCGTTTTACCGGTGATAGAACGCGTTTATCGCCGCTTTTGCAACAGCAAATGACTGAGTCAGAAGAAGTAACCAAAAATAATCAAAAACTTACTCTAAACATAGTAGTTAATTATGGTGGAAAGTGGGATGTATTGACTGCTGCTAAGAAAATGACTCAGGCTGTTCTCAATGGCGAGTTAGTGCTTAATGAACTCAACGAAGAACAGTTTTCGCTTTTTCTAGATACTAAGGAGTTACCTGAGCCTGATTTATTTATACGCACGAGTGGTGAGTTAAGAATTAGTAATTTTTTCTTATGGCAATTAGCCTACACCGAACTTTATTTTACTGAAGTTCATTGGCCTGACTTTAATCAAAAAGAACTCGAACTTGCTTTGGAGTCTTTTGGTAAACGTAAACGACGTTTTGGGCAAGTTTCTACCTTTTGATAAGGCTTTCATTATGTTTATGCAACGTTTAATTACTTCACTTATTTTAATCCCTTTAGTCCTGTTAATTTTATTTTATGGGCCTACTTGGCTGCTCATGGGGCTAGTAGTTTTGGTACTGCTGAGTGCCGGGCGAGAATGCTGGCAATTAATTCCTTTAACCAATTTAACCATGCAACTGAGCTTTTTAGGATTGTTGTTGTTGGGCCTTTGGGCCTGTGGTGAGTTATTTAACCTCTGGTTAACCCTAGGGTTAGTGCTGTGGCTCGGTATTTTTTGCGCCATTCTTAGCTTCCCTAAATCCCAAGCCTATTGGGGACATGCTCCAATCGTGGCTATAGCTAGTTTGACTGTATTACCTTTATTTTTGCAAAGTCTGATCCATCTTTATTTTTTACCCCAAGGTAAAGCCTTAATTTTGTATCTACTTTGCTTAGTTTGGGCTGCAGATATTGGCGCTTACCTGGCAGGAAAACGTTGCGGAAAACATAAATTAATTCCGCAAGTAAGTCCTGGTAAATCTTGGGAAGGGGCCATGGGTGGTTTAGTTTTAGTCTTTATCGTCGCATTAGCCGGTTTAACTTATTTTAAGCCACCGTCTTGGGTTTCTTGGTTTGCTTTGGCCATAATAATAGCTATTATTTCAATTTTTGGTGACTTGTTTGTAAGTATCTTAAAGCGACGTTGCAATTTAAAAGATACTGGGGCTTTAATTCCTGGCCATGGTGGCATCTTAGATAGATTAGACAGTTTGATTGCCGCCTTACCGTTTTTTTATTTTGGAATAAACATTTTTTAATGTATAACTAGAATTGATTTAGCAGGATTCGAGAAGCGGGATTGGGTGTGACTTTTGTTAATTTTGGCCAAAATAATAGTAATCCGCAGCGATCTGAGTTATTAGCTCTATACTTAACTAATAGACAAGGTTAAGGCCTATTTTTTGAGAAGGCATTATGTTATTGACATTATTGTATTTTTTATTGGCTTTACTCGTATTAGTTATCATCCATGAGTATGGTCATTTCCAAGTAGCTCGCTGGTGTGGGGTTAAGGTTTTACGCTTTTCTTTTGGGTTTGGAAAAGTTTTATTTCGTTGGCATGATAAGCAAGGGACTGAATATGCCTGGTCTTTGTTCCCGCTGGGCGGCTATGTCAAAATGCTGGATGAATCTGAAGGCCCTGTCGATGAAAAAGAAAAGCATTTAGCATTTAATAATAAGCCTGTTCTTGCTAGGATGGCGATTGTTATTGCCGGTCCATTGTTTAATTTTATTTTTGCATTTTTTGCCTTATGGCTGGTCCTTATTATTGGTATGCATTCTCTAGCACCAATAATAGAATCGGTGAAACCAGACAGTATAGCGGCTCGGGCCGGCTTAGGTTCAAAACAAGAAATTATTGCTCTTAATGACGATAAGATTAATAGCTGGCGTGATTTCCAATACTCCTTAATGCCTTTAGTTGGTTCTGATGCAACAGTAGATCTCACTGTAAAATCTCTAAGCAATGGAAAAATCCAACACCTATCGTTGCCCTTAAGCCAGTGGCAAATGGATGAGAAAAAGCCTGATCCTTTGGCGAGTTTAGGCATTGAGCCCTTTATTCCTAGTATACCTCCCATAGTGGGTGAGGTAGTTGCTGACTCACCTGCTGACAAGGCAGGACTTCGTCTGAACGATAAAATAGTAAACGTTAACCACAAGCCTCTCGACGACTGGATGTTTTTAGTTGATTTTGTCCGTGATCATCCTGGAGAAAGCCTTCTTTTAGGCGTGATGCGCGATAAAAAATTGAGTGAAATCTCGCTAACTATAGGCTCTCAAAACAACAATGGCACCATAACCGGCTTTATTGGGGTGCGCTCGCAAAAAGTAAATTGGCCCGCCCATTGGTTGCGTTTACAGCGCGAGGCGCCTCTTTCTGCTTTGGGAACGGCCTTTAAACAAACGGTTGATTTGACTTCTACTACTTTTGTCTTAATGGGACGATTAGTTACTGGAAAATTAGGATTAAATACCATTAGCGGCCCTGTTGGTATTGCCCAAGGCGCCGGTGATTCAGGGCGGGGTGGTTTAGTTTCTTATTTATTTTTCTTAGCGTTGGTGAGCATTAGCTTGGGCGCTTTAAATTTATTACCCGTCCCTATGTTGGATGGGGGGCATTTGTTATATTATGTCTTGGAAATTATTAGAGGGAAACCCTTATCAGATAGTGTAAAATCGGTCGGGGTTTATATTGGTTTAGCTTTTGTTATGGCCTTAATGTTTATAGCGCTTACGAATGACATTTCAAGATTAACGAGTTAAGCTCCAGGTCAATTTTTTAACAACAATTCAAATTTAGTGAAAGGGAAACTTGACAGTAGTCCCCACTTCCTATAAAACGGATTCAATTTTTGCTGTGCGGCAGAATTTGTTTTTTTAATTCCTGTGCACGTAGTAGTGGACGTAAAATAATAATGAAAATAGTCAGTAATAAATTAGTATTAGGCGTTTGTTGTTCTACCCTTTTAGTCTGGTCCACACAAACTATGGCTGCTCAAGATGGCTTTATTGTGCGCGATATTAAAGTGACCGGTTTGCAACGCGTTTCTACGGGGACAGTCTTAAATTATATTCCAGTGCAAGTCGGTGAAGAAATTGGTCCAAGTTCCACGGGTCAGATCATTAAAACTTTATACGATACGGGCTTTTTCCAGTCTGTTTCCCTGGAACGTCAAGGAAATACTTTAATAGTTAATGTCGTGGAACGGGCAACTATTGGTTCCATTTCTGTAGTAGGCAATAAAGAAATCCCTAGCGATAAAATGAAAGACTTCCTGAAGGAAATGGGCCTAGTTAAAGGGCGTATCTTTCAAAAATCTTCCCTTGAGCGTTTAGAAAAAGAGTTAAAACAAGCTTATGTATCAAGGGGTAAATATAATTCTCGTATTGATACCAAAATTACTTCTTTAACTGAAAATAGAGTCGCTATTACCATTACCGTTTCAGAAGGACGGGTTTCTCGAATTAAAGAAATTAATATCATTGGTAACCATGATTTTACTAAAAATGATTTAATGCCTGAGTTTGCACTAAGTGCTAGCAATTTGTTTACTTATTTTACTAAAAAAGATCAGTACTCTAAAGCGAGTATGGATGCCTCTTTAGAAGCCTTGCGATCTTTCTATCTTGATCGAGGTTATCTAAAGTTCAATATTATTTCTTCGCAAGTCTTATTATCTCCGGATCGTAAAGATGTATACATTAACATTCATATTGAAGAAGGGCCCCAATATCATTTTTCAGGGTATGATTTGGCGGGTAAATTAATTTTACCTAGAAAAAAGCTTGATTCTTTGGTTCAAGTCAAAAAAGGGAATGTTTTTTCTCGTAAAAAAGTAACGGAAACTATCTCAGCCCTTGGTTTAGCTTTAGGTGATGTGGGATATGGTTTCCCGGCTATTAACGCAGAACCACGCATTGATGAAGAAAATAAAACGGTGTTTATCACCTTTATGATTGAGCCAGGTCGGCATGTTTATGTTCGACGTATTAATTTCCATGGAAATACTAAAACTGGTGACTACGTATTACGTAGCGTGATTCGTCAGGACGAGGGTGGTTTATTATCCCTACATAATATTAAAGAATCGGAGCGGCATTTAAAATTACTCGGTTATTTAAAAAATATTGATGTAAAAACAAACCCAGTACCAGGTACGAATAACCAGGTGGATTTGGACGTGCAGGTGGAGGAAGCCCCTTCTGCAGAAGCGAGTGCCTCGATAGGTTATGGTACCAACGGTTATCAATTTAATACCTCGGTAAACCAGCATAATTTTATGGGTACTGGCCGCTCAATGGGTGCTGCGTTTAATGCCAGTAAATGGGGACAAGATTATTCCGTAAATTATTATAATCCTTTCTATACCGATACCGGTGTTGGACGGGGTGCAAGTCTTTATTACTCACGAATCGACCCGCAAAACCTTAATGTAAGTACCTATAGCTCCGATCGCTATGGCGGCGATATTAATTATAACTTCCCACTAGGTGAAACAAGTAGTTTCCAGCTTGGATATGGCTACCAGGACGTTAACATTAAGTCCGTGGGTTTGGTTATACCGATTCAAAATTTTGTTAATTTATATGGCCAGCATTTCCAAGAGGTGCGTTTGAGTTCGGGGTGGAGTAGAAACACTTACGATCAAATGCCTTATCCTACGAGGGGATTTAACCAACAGGCAATTGCTTTTGTGGCTTTACCTGCAACCTCTCAATCGCTAACTTATTATAAGAGTTCTTATCAAGCCCATTTATATTATCCTCTCTTTAAAGGATGGATTTTTTCTATTCTAGGTAATGTAGGTTATGGAAACTCCTTTAATGATGATGGTTTACCATTCTTTGAGAATTTTTATGCTGGGGGTACGGCCCAACCAGGACAGGTACGTGGTTATGACAGTTACTCTTTAGGCCCCTTAGATAATATGGGTAATTCCATGGGGGCGAATTTCTTAGTCAATGGCACTGCAGGGCTTATTTTACCGTATCCTTTGAGCCGCGATAGTTTCAGAACGACCATTTTTACTGATGTGGGTAACGTGTTTGCCAATGGTACGCCGGCTGCTCTAAGAGGTACTGCAGCAGGGCCTTTACGTTATTCAGCGGGTATCTCTGTTGAATGGCGCTCGCCCTTCGGTCCCCTGGCCTTTAGTCTTGCTAAAGCGTTAAACCCACAGCCAACCGATCAAACGCAATTGTTCCAATTTGCGTTATCCTCTGGTTTCTAAGGAAAAAACAAGAAGAAATTAAATGATCCTACCAGTCCCCTTGCATTGAGCTTCAGGACTGGTTTAGGATTGATGAAATGAATGCTGTACATATCGCAACCTTATGCGAATTGTGCTAGCATCCCAGTCTTTAAATTAGGAGATAAATATGAAGCGTTTTGGTGCATTGTTAATCGCATTATTTTTTAGTATTTTGACTACCAGCGTTTTTGCTGACTCAGCAAAAATTGGGGTCGTTGATTTACAAAAAATCATGCAAACCTCAAGTCAAATGAAAAGTATTCAACAAAAATTAGAAGCGCAATTTAAACCACGTCGTGATAAATTAGTTGCTGCTGAAACGAGTTTGAAAGGCGATATGGAAAAATTCAAGCGTGATAGCGCTATTTTAACTGCTAGCCAAAAGAAAGATTTAGAAAAGAAAATTCTTGCAGCGCAACAACAATTTGAGCGTGATGGTCAACAATATCAACAAGAGTTAAGCACCGCTCATAACGAAGCGATGGAAGGCTTATATACTAAAGTACGCGCAGCAATCAGCAAAATTGCTAAAGAAGAGAAGTACGACTTGATTGTACAAAAAGATGCTGCTCCATTTAGCGTAGCTGCTCTTGATGTAACAGATAAAGTGATGAAAGCAATCAACTAATCAATGAACGACCTTAGTGGCTTCACTTTAGAACAATTAGCACGACTAGTAGATGGCGTAGCGCATGGTAATGCCCAGTACGCCATTTCTAGTTTATCGTCACTCACTCGAGCCCAAGCCTCTCATATAACTTATTTCGATAATCCTCTTTTAAAAGATGCTTTGCGTAGCACTCAAGCCGGCATTATTGTGTTAAAAGAAGAGCATCTTGCTTGGTGTCCTAGCCATGCCATCATCGTGAGCGATCCCTTAGCTGCAATCAAACAAATAGCCACTTTATTTACCCCTTCAGTGAAGCCCGCCTTTATTGATCCAAGCGCGACCATCCATCCTTCGGTGCAAATTGGTCATAATGTATCCATTGGGCCTTATGCTGTGGTTGGCGAGAATGTCCAATTAGCTGACGGCGTACACCTTGGCGCCCACTCGTGTATCCATAATTCGGTGACCATTGGCAAAAACAGTTATTTAGATTGTCAGGTAACTGTACACAGTAATACCCAAATTGGCGCTGATGTAGTCGTTAATGCCGGTGTTGTATTAGGTGCTGCGCCTTATAACTATGTTAAGGAGCATGGCCATTGGCAACAAGGATTAAGTTTAGGCGGGCTTATTATTGCCGATAAAGTTCATCTGGGCGCTAATACGGTTATTGATCGGGGGGCCGTAGGTGATACCTATCTTGGACAGGGAGTCTGTATCGATAATTTAGTGCATATCGCTCATGATGTTTATATCGGAGCGCATACAGCTATTGCTGGATGTGCGGTACTTGGTGCTCATGTCATTATTGGTAATGATTGCATCATAGGTGGGGCGAGCTGTTTAGCTGCCAATATCAGTTTGACCGATGATGTGGTGATCAGTGGGATGTCTACAGTCAATAAATCTTTAACAAAATCAGGTATTTATTCTTCAGGTACCTTAATCCATGAGCATCAGCGTTGGCGTAAAAATGCAGCGCGTTTTAGACGTCTAGATGATTACATCACTAAGTTAACCACCCTTGAACGTAAAATAAATAGTGAAAATTGACACTAATTAATACAATTTTACAATTTATAATTGATTCAAACCCTTAAACACTAGATAATAGCCCATCATTAAAATCCTGTGTTTCAATGAGAATAAGATATGAGTGAATTTATAGATATAAATCAGATTCTAAATTTATTACCTCATCGTTATCCATTTATACTGGTGGATAGAGTTTTGGATTATAAAGATTTTGATTATTTACATGCTATTAAAAATGTGACCATGAACGAACCCTTTTTCATGGGGCATTTTCCAGGTAATCCGATAATGCCTGGTGTATTAATGCTTGAAGCATTAGCTCAAGCAAGTGCTATTTTATCTAACTTATCGCGTGAGCCTAAGGAAGGATATGAATACCTTCATTTTTTTGCCGGTATTGATAATGCACGTTTTAAGCAAGTAGTAATCCCTGGGGATCAATTACGTTTAGAAGTTAAAATGGTTGGTAAAAAAAGAGATTTTTGGCGTATGCATGGCGAAGCTTACGTTGGTGATAAATTAGCCTGTTCTGCTGACCTATTAAGTGCGGCTAAGGAAGTAAAAAAGTGATAGATGAAAACGCAATAATCCATCCTTCTGCTAAAATTGCAGCCGGAGTAAGCATTGGTCCAGGCACTATTATTGGTGCAGACGTAGAGATAGGGGAAAATACCTGGATTGGGCCCCATGTTGTTATTGAAGGACCAACTACGATTGGTAAAAATAATAAAATTTTCCAATTTGCCTCAGTGGGCGATGAACCACAAGATATTACCTATAAAGGTGAACCTACGCGTTTGGAAATAGGGGATAATAACGTTATCCGCGAATACTGCATGATTAGTCGCGGTACCGTTAAAGGTGGAGGAATTACCCGTATTGGTAATGGTAATTTCTTAATGGCTTATTGTCATATAGGTCATGATTGCATGTTAGGCGACCAAATTGTCATGGTTAATTATGCCGCTTTATCTGGTCATGTGATCGTAGATAATTTTGCCACAATAGGCCCTTATGCTGCAGTACACCAATTTTGCCACGTAGGTGCCTATGCGTTTATCGCCAGAGCCACCTACGTGACTAAAGACGTATTGCCTTATGTTATGATTGCAGGCCATACTACGTCTGCTTGTGGAATAAACACTGTAGGTATACGTAGAAGAGGATTTTCTTCTTCGGCGATTGATAGTTTACGCAGGGCCTATAAGATTATTTTCCGTAAGGGTTTAACCGTGCAACAAGCGGTGGCTGAATTAGAAGTAATGCAAGCAGATTGTCCTGAGGTTCTTCCTCTAATTGATGCGTTAAACCAATCTACACGAGGCATTGTGAGGTAAGTCAATGATGATTGCTCCTTATTTTTTTGTAGCTTTAGGTGGCTCAATAGGAGCAATCGCTCGATACTTAACTGTACTTTATGCTCAAAATACCTGGGGTTTGCGTTTTCCTTATGGGACTTTATTAGTCAACTGCCTAGGATCCTTTATGGCTGGTTTTCTTCTCACCTTTTTAGTTGGCCGCTATAATGCGGGAGAATACTGGCGCTTATTCTTTTTTACCGGTTTTTTGGGGGCTTACACCACTTTTTCCAGTTTTGCCGCTGAAACCTTATTGCTGTTTAAAGAAAGTCAATGGCTGAAGCTTGGTGCTAACATTATGTTAAATAATGTAGGTGCTTTAGCTATGGTATTAATAGGAGCACTATTAGCCCGATCGGCCTTAGCTGCCCTTCATCAACCTTAATTTTAGAGTGTCCATTCATGTTAGATAGTCAATTACTTCGAGAAGATCCACAATCTGTTGCCGCACAATTGGCAAAACGCGGCTATAAATTTGATGTAGAGCAATTTAATGCTTTAGAAGAACAGCGCAAAAGTTTACAAGTGGAAACCCAAGCCTTACAAAATGAACGCAATGTTAAGTCAAAAGCCATTGGTGAAGCAAAAGCCCGCGGTGAAGACATTGAGCCCATGCGAGCCAATGTTTCTCAGTTAGGGGTGGCCCTAGAGGAAAAAAAGGCACAGCTAGAAAGCCTTTTAAAACAAATTGAAAAACTTACTTTAACCATGCCAAACATCCCTCATGAGACTGTCCCGGTCGGTAAAGACGAGACAGAAAACCAAGAGGTTCGTCGCTGGGGTAGTGTTCCTAGTTTTGATTTTACTGTTCGTTCTCATGATGAACTTGGCGAAGCCTTGGGGCAAATGGATTTTGCTCTAGCAGCTAAAATCACCGGCAGCCGTTTTGTAGTGATGAAAAACCAGCTTGCGCGTCTACACCGCGCCTTGATTCAGTTCATGTTAGATATTCACACTGAAGAACATGGTTACCAGGAAATTTATGTCCCCTACATCGTTAATGCGGATAGTCTATTAGGTACTGGCCAGTTACCCAAATTTGAAGAAGACTTATTTAAACTCAACGTGGATAATGGTTATTATTTAACTTCTACGGCCGAGATTCCAGTTACTAATACCGTACGTGATATGATTGTTCCCGCTGAGCAGTTACCAATTCGCCATGCCTGTCATTCACCGTGTTTTCGCAGTGAAGCGGGTTCTTATGGTAAAGATACCAAAGGGATGATAAGACAACATCAATTTGAAAAAGTTGAATTAGTATGGATTACAAAACCACAAGATTCTTATCACGCATTAGAGCAATTAACCCACCATGCAGAGACTATCCTGCAACGTTTAAATCTCGCTTATCGCGTTATGGCGCTTTGTACCGGTGATATGGGAGCAGGCTCTGCGAAAACCTATGATCTAGAAGTGTGGCTACCCAGTCAAAATACTTATCGTGAAATCTCTTCTTGCTCTAATATGGAAGCCTTCCAGGCTCGCCGCATGAAGGCCCGGTATAAAAATCCTGAAACTAATGAAATTGAATTAGTGCATACTTTAAATGGTTCTGGTTTAGCTGTCGGTCGGACTTTAGTGGCAATCATGGAAAATTATCAAGATAAAGAAGGAAACATCCACGTGCCCAAAGCACTGCAACCTTATTTGGGTGGGTTAGAAATCATTAGCAAGTAGTTATCAGGAACACCCACCGCTTTTTTTATGATGGATTGATCTTACTTATAGTTAAGGTTAAGAAAATCAGGCTCATGGGGACGAGTTTTTCGTCCCTAAGCCCTTACTAAGACTAGCTCTGTTTTTCATCCCTTCAATATCGCCAGAACTTATTGCTGAAAATGTTTGGTCAAGGTAGCAAAGACCACCAATACGGAAAAACATAAAATAAACTCAATAGGTCTTAGGTAGCCTGTATTGCTTTTTGCTTTAAATTGCAAAGGTTGGGGATTAAATTTAATCACATAAAAGAATAACGCCAATACCATCAATAAGCCGTAAAAATAAATAGAGGATAGGCTAAGCTTGGAGAAGAGGGAGGGTATAAAACGAGCTTGAATATTCTCTATGGGTAAATTTATAAGGCAAAGACAAATTGACCAGATAGTAATTCGGCGCTGGGTCTCTTCTTGGGCGAAGGTTTGATAAATTAAAATTAAGGCGGGGAGAAGTAAAGCGAAATAATACATCCAGCCAAAGGGACTTAGTAAGAGCATGATAATTAGACTCAGACTAAAACCGTAGTGTATTTTGTTTTTAAGTTGGTTTAGCTTTTTAATATAATAAACTAAGATCATAATAAACAATAATTGATAAATAATTTTGATCATCAACACATTAGTAGGGTGATTCATATCGACGAAAACGCGAAAGAGATAGGCAAGAAGGGAGGCGTTCCATGTATTGCCATACCAAATAATTTCACTTAAGTTTGCAAAAAACTGCAGATAAATCTCGCTACCTCGTGTGAATAAGGGCAGGAACCAGGCAAGGATAAAAACAGTGCTCATCGTCCAAAAAATTTTGTATCGTTTTTCTACCAAGACAAAGATAAAAAATAAACCCGGAAACAGTTTAAGGGCAGCGGCAAGCCCCCAAACTATGCCACAAGTATAATCCCTTTGTTTTATTAAAAAATAATAACCTAACATAATTAAAAAAAGTAAAAAGCCTGCAACTTGATTAAAGCTGGTATTGATAAGGCAGGCATAGCTGGCTAAATAGATGAGGATTAAATTGAACCAATTCTGTTTAAAAAAACTGTGGTTCGTGCTTAGATAAAAACACAGTAGCCAACCTACGACTCCCAAGATTAACGAACTAATGGCCCAAAGTAGTGAGGCAGTGGGGTAGTCAAAGGCAGTTAATGGGCTAAATAATAGGATAAAGAAAGGGGGATTAACGGTAACCGCAAGGGGACTTGGTTTGATTAAAAAAGCGGTTGATAAATGCTGATAAGGGTTAGCATGATCAAGGTAAGCTAAAGCGGCACTATAAAAGGAGCTAAAATCATTATTCAATTTTTGCAAAATTAAAAAATGGAAAAGCAGAAAGTAAGTGAAAAATAGAGCAAGTAGGTAGAAAGCTTGTTTAAAGCGATAAAACATAGCTATGATTTTTTTGTAGTTAATAATGAGGAGCTTAAAACAAATAAAGAAAAAGTAAAACACCACAACTGATTAAATTTTTATAAATTACGCTACGCTACAATTTATAGGCCTATATAGGCTCATTGAAGGGCGCCTCGCAAAAAATCATCTCGAACAGAGATAAAATTAAACGCAATATTGTTTGTTTTTTTCTCAATGTTATACTGTGGTTATTTATCTAATAAGTGCATGATGAGTTTTCTATTCGGTTTGTTTATTGGCTGTGGTTTAGGAGCAGTGGGCTATCATTATTACCAACAGTACAAAACTAATGAGTCCCCTTTTAATAATCAGAGTACCAAAAAAAATAATGATATGGCGTTTTTGTTCGAACACTATCCCTATCTAATGAATTTAATTAAGAGTAATCTTAGTGATCCCGAGTATAAAAACATACGCGAATTTTTCATTGTTGATAAGTTAGCAATTATGAATTCCTCAGTACCACGCCTACGCTATGATCTAGGGGAGGAGACCTTAGCTTTAGCACATAAACTAGAAGAATTTGGTTATATTGAACGCCTTGAGCATGATTCATTACTCTATCGGATGGATGAAGATTTTATTGCTGATCTAAATGCATTTAAACCGCTAATGCTAAGCGTGCAAGAACCTGGCTAGTGGACTACTCGATAAGTTGGTGCCCTTCCTAAAGGCAAAACAAGTTTCTCTAAAATAGTTCGTTTTTGCTTTAGGCAAAGCAAACCTATTCTAAATTCGCAGAGGAACCAAGATTAAGCGCATTTTTTTTCTTGTAGTTGCGGATAAAACTGAGGCATTTTTTTGCATCCTCCTGAAAAACATCTAGGAAGTAGAGTGCTCGATAATCCCCGGTATAATATCTTTGCTCGAATTTTAATAGATAACTAGTAGCCATAAGAGTGATGATTGCACAAAGGATACCGGCTGGAATATCAATTAGATAATGTTGAAAAGTGTAAATTGTCGATAAGGCCGTCAGGACAAACCAAGGTATAAAAATAAAGGCCAGCGGTCGCCATAAAAGTATAGCGAAATAAGTGATAAGAAAACCCCAGCATACATGCATACTGGGATTAGTGGAAATTATGGGGTATTTTTGCACTGGATTTTCAATATTCTCACCAACGTAATTTAAAAATTTATCTAAATGAGGTCCTAGGGTAAGTTTTTTATATGCTTCTTGATAGGGCGTCACCGCAGGCACTGAAAACATGTTTACCCGATACATCTCATTGGGGGTTATTGCAGGCCCTGCCAACCACATAGGGAGGGCGATGGTTGGCGCAAGAAAAAAGGCGAGCAGGTACTTTCTAAATAAGGTTTTTTTGAATAAGACCAGCCCTATCAGTACCAGGGCAAAAACCCAGTCTAATTTCCGGTAAATATAAGTAAGCCAAAAATCCCAACTTGAATGAGTAAAAAAATCAACCATCTGAATGCGAGGATCCTTGGGAAACAGCCGTAGATCTATTTGCATATAGAGCTCGCTGGATGAAATCATTTTAGAAGTTGATGAGAGCATAGAAGATTGCCTTACCGTGTAGATTAAGAGTAAGGTAGCGCAGAACACTGCAAAAGTCATATAGAGAAAGCTTGCTAAAAATAATTTCATATTGGTCGAAGCGGGGATTTGCTCTTTAAAGAGTTTCCTACGGATAAAGCCACTTAACCAAATAAATAATTTAAAATAAAGATAGATATAAATAACAATAAAACCAAGCTTAAGCATATCACCGCCAAAAAACAAACTTCTTGACCAGAGATCCCAGTGATCTGAGCGGATAATAGAAAACCACGGCTTTTCAAAAAAACCTGAGACAAGAATCCATAAAATCGGGAAGATAATTAATACATAGGTTTCAATCTGATATTTTTTCAAGACGCCAGCATTCATTAATAAACCTTATAGATTCGAGCATGCATTTGATGCTAATTGAATAGTGTGTACTTCGTCATGAATTCTTCTGTCTATCCAAAAGCAAAACATCGTGTTGAGGATATCTTAAATCTTAGCATGTACCTAGGCCATTTATAATGACCCGTGTTGTAATAGAGTATAGAACAGAAAATTAGCAGGGGCTAATTATTTTAATCGGCGCTTGTTCAGCTATATAACGGGCTGAATCTGAGGAAGATGAATATATTTTTGCTAGGTTTGTGGTATAAGCCTGAACTTAGTGCTCCAGGCTAACTACAGTTTGTTTTAGTAGGTGCGTTTAATGGCAAAATGCGCTAAATCAATCAAGGCGGTTTTGTATTCTGATTCCGGTAATACCATTAAGGAGGTTAATGCTAAATCAATTTCTTGGGTTGCTACTTTTTGGGTATAAGCAATTGCTTGGGTGTCCTCAATAGCCGCAAGAATTTCAGGCAGATATTTTAAGCTCCCTTGCTGTAAACTTTCTTTAATTTGCATTTTCTGGGTGTCATTACCATATTTTAAGGCATGAATAAGCGGCAGGGTTGCTTTACCATCGGCTAGATCATCGCCAACATTTTTACCCATCGTTTTAGCATCCGAGCAATAATCAAGCGCATCATCAATAAGTTGGAACGCATTTCCAAGATGCAGGCCATAAGCATAAAGGCTATCTCTAATTTCTTGATTAGCATCACTAAGGATAGGGCCAATACAGGCGGCGGTTGCAAACAAAAGAGCCGTTTTAGAGCGAATTACATCAAAATAATCATTAAATTCTAAACCTGGGTTATGACGATTAGTCAGTTGTTTTACTTCCCCACAGCTGATTTGATGGGAGGTATCTGCGATTAAATCTAAAATAGCAGGATTACCGACTTGTACCATGAGCTTTACCGATTGGGTCAAAAGATAATCACCCACTAAGACACTGGCCTTACTTCCCCAAATACTATTTGCGGTTTCCCTGCCTCTTCTTAAGGTGGATTCGTCTACGACATCATCATGCAATAAGGTCGCGGTATGGAAGAACTCAATCATTGCCGCCAGGGTAATATGATGTTTTCCCTGATAGCCACAGGCATTACTGCTTAGAAGAACAAGAAGTGGGCGTAAACGTTTGCCACCACTTTCTACGATATGTTGTGATAAGTCTTGAATTAAACCAACATCGGATTGAATTTTATCAATAATGAGATGATTAACCGCGTCAAAATCTTCATTTACTAAGCTACGCAAACGGTCAATAGTCATTGTATATCCTCTAACTCTTAATCAATGAATGCTAAGGCCCATGATGTTAATTGTCAAGAAAAGCGGACTCTGCTTAGCAATTATCCAGGGTTATAAAGAATCTTATGCCATCAATTAAATATATTCACATAATATATTATAAACCCAGGCTGCAACGTAGCCTCCAACCAGAGCGCCTAGAAAAGCCATTAAGCCGCCAATAGCACTATTCTGGATGGTAGGGCTATAAGTGACATACATTGAACCTACCGTAGTAACAAAGGGTTTGCCATTAAAGAAGATGTTGGCTAATAATCCGGCAAAAAGGGTTCCTAGACCCGCTAAAATCCCAAGAGTTAAGCCTAAGGCAATTGGATGTATTTTACTGTATGCCATGAGAATCCCTTTGTCATTTATATTAATTGCTAATGAGCTATTATTAATTACTATTCATCTAAGTACAATATTCAGTTCCTATTTAATTAGACAACAACTTAAGGGTTCTTCTTCTTCAATTCGTGGTTTAATACTGGGCTTAAAAATCGACGTCGTGCATTGCTTAGTCTCTTCACATTGCATTTCTGAACTATTGCTGTTCACTGGACGCATACTTGCACAATGCTGCATTTGTTGAAACGAAGAGGGCATTAAAAGAGCTTCTTGTGGTTCAGCAAGGTGACTTAGTGGTTGTTGTTTAAACCGATAAACATTCCCTAAAATGATACATGCTTGGAGTACCATTAATGCAGCCCCGATAGCGGGACTAATAGTTAAACCTGCGGTAACCAATAAGCCGCCGGAAATGAGTAAAGCCCCTAAATTATAGCCAATACTCATCATTAAATTTTGATTAATATTGCTTACCGTCTGTCTGGATAACTCAAAAAGATTGGCAATAGGCGTTAAACTGTCTTTTTGAATAACAGCCCCCGCATGTTTTTGGGCTAATTCATCGCTGTTTTGTGATAAGACGGCAATGCCTAAGTTACTCGCAGCAAGGGCATGGGTATCATTTGCTGCATCGCCTACCATTGCCACTTTTTTATTTTTTGCTTGGAGCAATTTTATTAGTTTAGGTTTTGCTTGATCCTGTTCATCCAAGGCCGTTGCCAGACAATTTGCATGGATATTCTGTGTAGCGATACCTAGTGCTTGACCGTAGCGTTGGGCAGTGAGCTCATCGGAGCCTGTGCAAAGATAAATTTCTTTGCCTTGAGCTTTTAATTGTTTAATGGTTTGATGTGCATCTTTACGGATAGGATCTGTAAGCACTAAATAACCTAAAAGCTCCTTATTTTTTGCCAAATAAACCAGGCTATCACCTGCTTCCAGTTTAAGTTTTTCTTGCGCACTAATATCCACTTCTAGTTGGTGCATTAATGCAGAGCCGCCAATAGCATAATGGTCATTATTAATCACAGCTCTTACACCTGAGTGATGTTCTTTATTCAGTTGCGTGATGCTAAGAGTTTTAGGGTTATAAGTTTGGCTATAGGTGTAAATTGTTTTAGCAATAGGATGATCTGCAGAAGATTCTAAAGCCGCAGCGATGCTAAAAAACTCTTCTAAACTTAAGGCCTTTGGCGCACATAATTCATAGTTTTTTACGCTGGGAATACCATGAGTTAATGTGCCGTTTAAATCAAAAATAACGGTGTCAATCTGCTCTGCTTCTTGCAAGGCCTTAGTACTTTTGAACGAAACGCCATGGTCTGCAGCTTTATGAACTCCTGTTTTTACCGCTAAGGGAATTACTAGTCCAAGAGTACAAGGACAGGCACTTACTAATACGGAAATAGCGCTTTGAATTGCAACCGCTGCGGGGAAAAAGAAACTGAGTGCTATGCCTGAAAGGGCAGCAATGGCAATTACTGAGGGAACAAAATAACTCAATAGTTTTTGAGTTTTTAATTCTAAAGGGGCTTTTTCAAGCATGGATTGTTCAATACCCTCATCCAGACGTGCAAGATAGGATTTTTGAGCATTATTGAGAACGAGAATTTTAAGGGGTTTTGCGTCATTAGCTAAGCGCATCCCAGCTAACACCTTGGCTCCTTGGCGGTAGTGTTGCGGATCAGTTTTGCCACTAATGATGGTGTTGTAAATAGACGTTTCTTGTTCGCAAAGTCCATCAAGCGGAATGATTTCCCCTGGATAGATTTCAATGATGTCTTTGGCTTTGATGTAATTTAAAGGCATTTCATGCATCCCACTTTTTAACGCAAGACGAACAGTTTGCGGTGCTCTGTCTTTAAATTGTCCGGGATGAATTTTTTCTTTAAGACTTTCTTCGATAGCTAACCCAATATGGCGAAACCCATAAATCAGCAAGCCTGCTTCAAACATCATGGGTAACCAAGGAACAAAGAAAGAGGCCGTAGATACGATTAAAACTGTAAGCGTACTGATAGTAAATAGACTATCCATAGTCAGGGTTTGGGACTTAGTTAATTTTTTCCACGCATCATAATAAGAATTAGCTCCTAGGATTAAAGTAAGGATAGTACTGAAGCTAGCTAAGCCTATCATGGTTATTAAAGGCAAACCGGTGGCGGTCAAAAAAGTAATTAATAAAGCAATCCCTGCGGTCGAACCCATAATACCTAGAAACCAATGCGAAGAAACGAAGTGCTTAAACGAATCTAATAGGGTTGTTTTTTTTTCACTTAGTTTTTTTTGCTGGACTGGGGGTTGGTATTTTGCATCTCTGCAAGTAAATCCTACATCGTCAATATGATTTTTTAATTGCTCCCAAATAAGCTCTGGTGACTCATTATCTTCTGTTAAAATGATGGTGGTTTTTTTAGGGTCTGCCGTTGTTAAATCAACATGGAAGTATTCTATAGTTTGTTTACTGCTTTTGCGTACAGAGTTTTCTATCGTGTTACTGCAGCTAATGCAGCTCATGCCATCAACATAAAAGACATAGGGTTTGGACATATTAGCTTTATTCTTATGCTATTTAAATTGCTCAGAATAATAACATGTTATTCTCTTTTTGCATCCTATTTCTTTAGGGCTAACTGAATAGCACTATTGAATTAATAGGGAAATTTTCAAGACAAAAAAAAGACCCTGGTTCGTTAAACCAAGGTCTTTTAGATTTGGATTACTGAGGCATAGCGGTGGATGCGGCAGTAATTTGATTCGATAGATCTGAGCTTGGTTGAGTTGCCTTGGTACCTTGCAATAATGAAACCGAGGTAGTCATTAACATCCGCTCTTGTATTTGTCTGTCTAGATAAAGTTGATAATTTATTTCTGCCAGCAAAATTGCGATTTCTTTTTGGACAGTAGCGGAGCCTGCACTATTAATTTTTTCTATCCATTGCGTTTGTGCTGAACTGCCACTTGAACTCGTTGAGCCGCTGCCTGAACCTGATGATGAAGAACCAGAGGAACCTGTTGCAGCTGCCCCACCTACTTGGAATATCCGCCAGGTTGCCATGTTATATTCATTTAAGGCCTGACTATTTTGCTGACCGCTTTCGCCGTTTTGACCGGAGCCATTTTGTTGCTGAGGTAATCTACGGGACAGAATATAGTATAGGTTACCGATACCGACAGAACTTTGGGCGGCATAAATACGGAGGTTGGTCAGATAGGTGCTTAAAATGGCCTGCATTTGTGGCTGAGAATCCCCGGCATTGACGGCAGCGTTATAAACAGCTTGATAGGTATTTTGGTTAGGTAAAATGGTTGGGCTTACTGAGCCTGATGCGTATCTAATGAAATTAGCTGCAAGTTCTGCTTGAGTTGTCGCACTTAATCCGGCTGAGGCCTCGCCTCCAGAAGGAGGTGTTGTATTGAAATTAAGCTGGTCGGAGGAGTAATTTAAAGGAGCTATTAAGGAATTACTGTTCAGCTGTGGAAGTATGGCTGCATTACTGGCAATTGAATAAAATGCCGATGGGCTTGGTGGTACTCCAACCACATTCTCTACTAATTGCGATTGGAACATGGTGGGGGCTATAGAGCAGGGTTGTGATGATTGAAACGACTTAATAGGATTAGTGGAGTTACTGACATTTTGTTGCGGGTTTTGCGTATTCGCACTACAAGCACTGACATCTGGCGTACCTAAAATGTTAAATATGGCTTGGCTTACAGGATCTGCTTGATAGGGGGGTTGATCCACTAGTGGGTTTGCTGAAATGGATGCTACTTGCGAACCGCTACTACTGCTGCTACCACTACTGCCATTATAGTTTTTGAAGGTTAAATTGGATGCAGCATTGATAGTTTCAGTCGTTTTGGATTGGGGTAAAAATGGGAGCCCTACACCTTGTTGGCCTGAGGAACTAGAACTACTATTAGATGATGTGATCGGCGGTGTTGTCGTTGGAATAGAGCCAAAAAAAGTACTGTATACTAAAGTTTCTAGTAAGGAGGTATTGGCATAGCTCGTTAGTTGTACATCAGCTATGGGTGGAGTGCTTTGGACTTTTTCTGGATCAACCTCAAACCCCAAGAGTGCCGCCCAATTGATCACCGATTGCAGCAGTTTTCCGGTATTATTGCTGGTGTCTTGTTGTGCTTGACTGTCGTTGTTATTGTAATTCTGGGCTGTGGCCGACATCATCGTTAGACACAGTAGATTAGCTACAGCAAATTTTCCTAATTTCATTATTATTCATCCCCTTCAAGTGCACGTAAAACAAGTTTTAATCGATACTGACAAAAAACTCGCGATAACAACCTTAATCGTTCAAATACAATATTTCTTTTTAAAAAGAACCCGGCAGGATCATAGCTTCCAAGACTCGTTTCTTCTGCATGAATCAATATCCTTGAGGCACTCCCTGGATGCACCGTATCAATCGCTTGCAGTAAACGTAAACCGCGACCTGATTTGATATTACCAACAATGCGAATAAACTTTTCTTCTTCAGCCAATAAGCCCATATCTATCTTTTCTATATCGTCAAGCTCTTTTCCTAACTGATCCATAGCGGCTTCAAATTCAGGATTTCCATCGAGGGTCCAATCCTCAACACTTTCCATAAAGGTAATAACACGATAAATCATTGGGTCTAAATATTCAAACCAATATTGAGCAGAAGCTTCATGACTAAGATCAGGCATTTTTTACTCTTTTTTTACAGTGATTGTTTAATGGATTAAATCCCTACATTCTACTATAGTATATTATGAAGGGTAAAAGTCCATTACTTAAAAAGCAAAATTATGAAAAAGAAATCTGGCTCGAGAATTGTAAGAGTAGTAGTTAGCATCATCAATATTCCTTATTGGTTTGATTGGGAAAGAACAAAATCATTTACTTCTTTTTTAGGAAGCATTTTTCGCCGCTTATTTATGGTTGAAAAAGAGGAAATTGACGATGAGAATGCCAATCCTGCTTTAACAGAATCCTTTGAAACCGCGCAAAAAGAACTTAAATTATCTGATGAAGATCTATTAGTACGCCAAAAAGCTTTATATCGATTGAGCTTGTTGATGTCGACCTTGGCCTTTGCCATACTTATTTATTCGGGCTATCACTTGTTTTTTGGCACGTTTCGCGCCGCCTTAATTAGTTTAATTGTAATGATGATCGCATTAGCCTTAGCTTTTCGCTATCATTTTTGGTATTACCAAATTAAGCACCGTAAATTGGGATGCTCACTTGATGAGTGGTTAAAAAAAGGTTTTCTGAGGGCGAAAGAATGAATAAACGGTTGTTAATGGTACTCTTGAGCTTTTTTCCCATTTTAGCTTTCGCTGATGATGGTACAAATTTAACCTTTGCTCCTCCCGCTAGCGATTACTCGGTAGTCTTTTTAGGCAATTTATTTGGTGCTGTGGATGGTGTGTTACATAGCTCCGGTAGCCAAATAATGGGGGCAATTTTTACGGTATTTAACTCCGCGGTACTGGCCTTAGGCGGCATAGTTATTATGTATACACTCATGGTATCTACCATGAATACGGCCCATGAAGGGCAAATGTTAGGCCAAAAATGGTCCTCTATATGGATACCTCTGCGCTCAACCTTAGGCCTGGGCTTACTTATCCCTAAAGCATCGGGCTATTGTCTAATGCAAATTTTTGTTATGTGGGTAGTGGTGCAAGGTGTTGGTGCAGCCGATAAGGTATGGCAGGCGGCCTTAAGCTATTTAAATAGGGGCGGGGTAATTATTCAGGCCGAACCAAACCCCGGGCTTAGTTTACTCGATCAGGCAAATGGCAAAGCTTTAGCCCTCCCTAATGGTGCCTTCACGATTCTGGTGGGGCAAGTCTGTATGCTAGGTTTACAAAAGCAATTAGAAATACAGCGCACAATTGATCAAGGATCTGCGGGCCGATGTAAAGATATCGATAAACAGATAAATGTGCCTGCGGGACTTACCGCTTTATGTACAGAGTCTATTCCTAATTTTCTTTCTTCCGTAAATTTTGTTACTTACCAGGGTTCTAACCCCCCACCGGCGCTTGATAGTAAGGGCAACTATAATATGCCCATGCCTAACTTTACCACTGGTAGCTATGTAGCGCTTAATGGAACCTGTGGGGTGGTCACCTGGAAACCCATGCAAAATTTACCCGCAGGTCCTAGTGGTAGTAACACTACCGTTGGTATGGGAACTAATAAAGAAACGGGCGCTGCAATTTGGTCCGGTTTAGGAGCGAAGACAACAACCACAGACACTGTGACCTTAACAAGCTCTGAATATGAGACCGCGCAATTATCGCGGGCTATTGCTTTACAACAAATGTACAGCGATTTATCCTTAGTGGCCCAAACGATGGTGGATAATAACCCTTCGTTCAACTCAAATACGAGCACTACTCCGGCTACAAATAGTTGTACAGCCTATGCCTTACAGCAGTATGGTATTCCTTATACCGCAAATGGTTCAACCTGTTTGTCAGCAAACTCAAACGATTCTAGTTGTACAACTTGGGGACCCGATCCTGCTTATTCTTCTTGCGGGGGCGCCTTATTTAATGGTACTGAATTTGCTGGAGCAATCCAGGATTATAATGGGGTAATTCAACCCACTTTACGTCTGATTGCTACCATTCAAACCACCCAACATGGTGCTAACTCTAGAAGCTTTATTGCTGATGCCAATGCGCAAGGCTGGATGATGGCGGGGGCTTACTTTTTTGACTTAGTAAAATTAAATGGTAATGCAACGAGTGAGAGTGCGCAAAATGGTTCGGGTTTTGACACGGAAAGTGGTCTGGATAATAGCACTACTACTGATCCGACAGTTAGCACTGTAAGCTCCACCACCATTGGTAAACTTTATAACTCTTTTGTTAGCGCCGCACTTAATGGCCAGAGCCGAGTTAAATTAATAGCCAATCTTATTCAAGGAAGCCCTGAGGCTACCAAACCTACGTTCACCAGTACTCAACAAACCTTAAATGCGCAAACCGATTCTAAGTCAATAAGTGTCTATGGGTTTGTCGATAATTCCTTAATGGTAAGGCCTGCAGGACAACCCGGGGCTTATAATCAATTAAAATTTGCTGATGTGTTAAACGTTAATGTTAACCCTGAAAATCAGTATTTAAAACCCATGACCTTTAGTTGTGGTAACGTAAAAACCTTCATGTTCTCTTTCTGCTTAGGAGCGCTATTAGGGGATCTTTTCTATAATGCGGTAGTCTTAGTTATTTTCAACCTCTTTATAGCTATCTTTGGGCAAATTATACAACAGTTGGTCATGGCCTTTATCATGATTCCACTACAAGCCTTGGCGCAAATTTTCCAAGCAGGCTTAGCGATGATTTCTCAACCAGGAGCCAACCCCATTGTTGCTCTAGCAAATATGGGCGTTTATTACATCAATTTCGCCGGTAATTTATGGCTTATGATCCTAGGCATTATGATCGCTATTTCTATCTTTGGCCCTGTGGTATTAGCACTGTTAATGTTGGTAGCCCCATTATTCCTTGCCTGGTTAGGTATTATGGTGAGCATTGGTTTTACGACAGCCTACTATATTCCAATTTTACCGTATATGATTTTTACCTTTGGCTCCATCGCTTGGCTTATTTCGGTGATTGAGGCTATGGTGGCGGCTCCTATTGTTGCGCTCGGGGTCACTCATCCAGAAGGGCATGATGCCTTTGGTAAGGGTGAAGCGGCGATCATGTTACTGATGAACGTCTTTTTAAGACCGGCGATGATGATTATTGGTTATATCTCAGGCATTGCTTTGTCTTATGTCAGTGTTTGGGTGCTCAATGCAGGTTTTGAGCATGCCATAAGTTTTGTGCAAGCACCTGGAGAAAAACCTAGTGCTGCGCAAGTATTGCTTCCCCAAGTCCAACATAACTCTGACTATGGAAACAGTTTAACGGGAGGAACTAGTGGCGGTTCCGGTACGGGCGGCTACAGTGACTGGGCAGGTATTTTTGCCTTCTTCTTCTCAATACTTGTGTATACTACAATGTATATCACCCTAGTACAAAAAGCCTTTACGCTAATTTCTTATCTACCCGATAAAGTACTGCGTTGGATTGGTGGAAGCCCTGAAAGTTTAGGCGGTGAATCTGCCCAATGGGGTGATGAAATGGTTAAAGGCAAAATGGGTGAGGCTTCTAAGGCTACTCAAGATGCTCAAGGTCAAATGAATAAACAAATGGGTGCTCATGCTCAGAAAGCCATTGGCAGCTTAAGGAAGAAAATGAATGAGGGCGCATCCTCCGGTGAAGTTACTGCTTCAAGTGGTGATGAGGGCGGCGGAGGCGGCGGTGGAGGAGGTGGTGGCGCTAAACCTCCAGGTGGTTCAGCGCCCCAAGGCGGCTCTCCCCCTCCTGGAGGCGCCGCCCCTCCCGGAGGAGGTGGAGGCCCTGTGCCCAAACCACTGTAATACTCACTTCCAAATCCCGAATTGTTACCCAATTCGGGATTTGTTCATTAGGGCTTATTAGCTCATTTCCAAGTGGTAGCTAGGTACTTTTTATCCTATCTTCAATCTCTATTTTAATCGGTTGGGCGCCTTGTTTAATATAATCGATAAGAACCTGACAATCGCTATCACCTTGCTTTAGCATTTTGCTTTTTTTCATAACTGAAAACACCCCACTGCCATTAGCAAAAAAATCAGTGGTAGCAATAGTATAAACTTTCTCTCGTAGTAAAGGTCCATTAAACAATTCAATGCCTTGTATTCGTTTACCCAGGGGTTGCTTCGTATCATAAGTATAGGTAATACCCGATATTTGCAGCATATTAGGGTAGCTGCCTTGCCATTGTTGCTCCAATAGATCATAAATATCTTGTCCTGTTAGGCTAACTAGTACCACAGTATTGGCAAACGGAAGGGCAGAATAGACGGCTCCTTTAGTAATTGCTCCTGCAGGGATATCAGCGCGTAGGCCATGGATATTATGGACAGCAAGATCAGCATTCATAGCTTTTTTAAATGCATCAGCAACTAAATTCCCTAAGTTAGACTCGCCCGCTGCATTTTGCTTTCTTAATAAAGGGTAGTAAGCGCTGCCTATGGGTTCTTGAATGATAGGGGCCACTTTATTTTCTGCTAAGTCGACTAAATACTGAGTTTGTGGATCAGGTGTTGTACCTGGCCACTGATTAGCAAAAGTAGTTATTATCCTTGCCTCTTTCTTCACTAGGTGGTGATTTTTCTCATCCACATCCAAACTAACTTCCGCATAGGAGCTGCTATAGCTATTGGCTTGAGTTACTAGAACTTGTTTGCCATGGTGGTTGGGTAAGAACGCATTCATAAATTGGTGGGTGTGCCCCGCCATGACCACATCAACCTCATCATTTAAGCGATAAATAATTTCTTTAATCGCCCCATGGACCTCCGTGTCCTGTTGCGTGGGGCCCTCATAGGGTTTTTGCTCTCCGCCCTCATGAATTAATACAATAATAATGTTTACCCCTTGGGCTTTAATTTCAGGAAGATAGGAGTTAATTGCCTCGGCCTCATCGATGAATTTAAGACCTTTGATATGAGCAGGGAAACTCATTTCAGGGGTATTTTTTACAATAGCTCCGATAAAGGCAATCGGAATTCCATGCACTTGCTTAATAATATAAGGAGGAAACATGGGCTTATTGGTTTCTGCATTAAGAATATTAGCGGATATATAGGGGTAGGCTGCGCCTTGGTATTCAGCCATAGGATACCAATTATTAATCGGTGGTTTGCCTGCGCCATAAATTAAGTCTAAAAGTGCCTGTTGTCCTTTATCAAACTCATGGTTTCCAAGAGTTGCGACAATATTACATTCCGGATTCATGCGCTCTTGACTTGTACAATGGTTATTTCCAAGACTATTAATGAATAAGATAGTCGGTTCATCATGCAATAACGCCGAGGCAGGAGGTGAGGCTCCTACTAAATCACCCATGATGGTGATTATCGTATTTTCCGCCATGCTACTTTGAGCCTCTTTGAGGTAGCTCGCTAAAACCGTAGCTCCTCCTACTTCTGCTTTTCCCTCTAGCCTTCCAGTGCTAATTTGGCCATGGAAATCATTAATTCCTACAATTTTTAAACGGATTGTAGGTGAGGGGCTTTGATTCTTAGTGGAGGAATAAACGCTTGTTACCAAAGGAAAAATAAGAAGGGAAAAGGATAACAGGGTGTAGGGTTTTTTTAAGATCATTAAAACATCCTGGTTTATTGCTGTCCTCCCATCATACTTAATTTGGCCTAGTTTACTAGTCAGTAGATTTAAGTTCTATGCTCAAGATTGCTACGTAAATATTCTAAAATTATTTTAATCACTGTGCGTAAGATATCGGGAACATCATCGGCTATCCGGTTAAATACATCTTTCTCAATAAAGAGGACAGTGCATGAGGTTTGTGCTACCGCGCTTGCTACTCGAGTTGCATTATCTAATAAGGCCAATTCTCCAAAAAAACCAGGTGGCATAATTGTTGTTACAGTTTTTTCATCGCGGATAATGTCCACTTGTCCTTGGGTTAAGCAGTATAAACCATCAGAAAGATCATCTTTAGCGAAAATTAATTCTCCTGGATTGAAGTTCAAGTATTGAGCATCTTCAGCAAGTGCCAATAATAGTTCAGCGGGTAAATCATGAAATAAGCGCACGGAACGCAATTCAAAAACTATAGAGAGCAGTGGGGAATATTGATCTGGATTTTTCATAATTTGCTCCAACCAAAGATCTTTATAGGGAAGGGGGAATTTATCGCTAAGTCCTATTTCTTTATGTTCAAATAAAAAGGAAATATAAGCACTTATTTTCTTATCATGAACATAGAGTTCTAAAAGTTCAATTGCTTTATCAAATACTTGTTCATTTTCCTTTTGGTTTTGGATCAACGAGGTGAGAAGTTGATTGATTTCTTTAGGAGAGACGGCAATGGCGAGCCATTGAATAAACATAGTTTTGGCAAGAGTAATTCGCAATTTTATTTCTGTTTGTACCGCGGCTTGTTTGGTGTGTTTTATTTTCTCTTCCAGCCTTAATACCTGACTAAATTCCTCTTCCATCAAAGTATAGGCATTTTGTTTAAACGCATAACTTGACACTAGTTTACATGCCCGCGCATTGGCATAGTTGGCAACGATGCTGCGATGATACATCGTCCCTTGTTGAGCGATTGAGATTAATGCGTCCTCCGCTTCTCTTGCTGAAATCAAAGAAATTAATTTAATAATGGTTTTACTTTGTCTTGGGGCAAACGCAACCGATGATAAGTGCGGTAGTGCTTTTTTTCCAAAGGAGAGAAGGGCCAATTGAGACCTAATATTTTTTTTACTTAATATGAAGTTAATTAGTTCAGGAATCAAGGACTCATCTTCAATGAGCGCAACTGCTCGTAAGGCTTCATCGCTCACGCTATTATCTTTATCCAAGATGAGGCTTTTTAAATGAATGGATAAGGGTTTAATTTTAAAAGCGCCTATAAATGAGGCTAACATTTTTCGTAGTATGGGATTGGGATCTTGACTGAGCCTAGCAAAATAGTTTAAGGCTTCTTGCTTATCAACAGCATTAAGAAAGTCGGATAAATTTTTAATCACTGGAAAAAATAAGTCATGGGAACTTGTCTTGCAAACGCTAAAGGCAGCATCCAAATTTAGGCGCGCTATTTCTTCAATCATTTTGCGTTGGAGCTCTAACTCGGTTTCCCCTGGCAGATGCTTTATTAAAAAAGCTAGGGCATGAGGTGATTCTCTCGAGCGAATAAGATTAATAAGTTCATTACGTACGAGACCATCCTTATGCTCAAGCAAATTAAAAACTGCTAAGGGAAGCGACTTATCAGCATAGAGTTTATTAATTAGATCTAAACCATAAAACACGGTATAGATATCGGGCTCTTGAATGGCCTTTATTGCTATGTCTTGTAAAATAGGTTGGGTGGCGGGGCTAATTTCCTCGAGGATGTTAAAGCGCTTAAAGGCTGATTCTTGTTGTAGAGTAACCTTATAATATTGTTTTACTTTATAAGCAAAGAACAGGGCGATAAGAGCTAGAGGAAGAATCCAACAGGTGAGATAATAAACGCTAGTTTTCCCCAACGTAAAAATTACGAGTAAGATCATCGACACAACACTGGCGGTGGATTTTATATTGGCCTTGGTAATAAACCGAATGCTTGCTGGTAAAATATTTAAAGTAATTTCCGCGCTATACGCTCCGTAACTAAAACCAAAAATAGATCGGATGGAGCCTAAAGCAATAATAGTCCAAAAGCTAGGGTATAAAATAACAGCAAGAGCGTTAACCAAGGCAATTAAAGGGATAGAGTAAAGTAGTCCTTGTAAGCCAAAACGTTTTAATACTCGTTCAGAGGTTGAGGCGATGAGCAGGCCAATACAATTAGTAATTCCAGAAAAATAACCAAAAAAGGAGCTTAATTGTTCATGGGTAAAATAGGAGGCCGACTCAACTCTCATAATGTATTGACTAACACCCATAATGGTGGTGATTAAGACAGTAAAGAGCATCATGTAATAATACAAAGCATATTTAATGGCTTTAGGCTTAATTTTTTTGTTACCTTGTGGTTTTTTATCCTCTTGGTAAACTGGTAGTTTCCAAATCGCGAGTCCGCATAGTATGAGCATTAAGGTAACGAAGATTAGTAAAGAAGTGTTAGAATAAAACAATACTAGTAGTGGTACGACAAAGCTAAAGATAATGGAGCTTAAGTATGCAGCTTGGTTGCAATATTTAGCTACACTTTTGTATTCGCGCATCCCAAAAGCTAACGAGAGCATACTCCAACAAATAATCGTTGCTAGAGAGGTGATTCCTGATGTAATGATAGCCACCACAAAAGGTATAGCATAAGCCTTAAACTGCATGAGGATTATCCCCATCAAGAAAACTAAGGCAAAACCTAGGTATTGGATTAACGCGTTTTTTTTATAGTTTTTAGTAAGTAAACGTAAACCGATGCCACGTAAGAGTGAGGTTACAATAGTTTGTAGTACGATATAATAAATAAGAGCGCTGGCCGGATAATTAGACAGAATGATACTATAGCCGTAAATACTTCCGACAGTACCTGCGGCAGAATCACACATCGCTAAAGCAATAGCAAACCAAAAGGTTTTACTTTTAAATAATGGTTGGAATGTAGAGGACACGTTTATCCTTATTAATTTTCTGGCCATAGTTGCCAGGAAAATTAAGCGCTATCAATAATGTATAACTGAGCGAATTTTCTTTTTATTTAGTATAGCTTAGGAATGCGCAAGCAGCGCGACGCTGGAGTGTAACTAGAGCAATAGAATCCTTATTGCTGGTATTCTTTGGCGCCAGCGATGATGAGCTTGTAGACTCGTTCACTGATAATGCCTTGTTCAAATTTCATTTTTGCATCTTGGGTCATCAATTGGCCGCGTTGACGGACTAACTTACGGGTTGCAGATGTCACCTCATTGGGATCACTTTCAAGTAAAATATCGCGAACCTCTTCGTCAAAAACTAGATATTCGCGTAAGGCTACTCGCTTCTCATCTACAGTAGGGACTAATTTCTGCCAAATACAAAGACGAATAGTTTCTAAAATATCAATAGTTCTTCCTAAGCGCTCTTCACCAGAGAAGGAGGTAACCAATCGTCGCATAGTTTCCGCCACCCCTGAAGTATGAAGCGTGGTATAAACGGGGTGTCCGGTTAATGCGGCCTCTAGTGCAGCACTTATCGTCTCTGCGTCACGGCACTCACCCACCATGATTAAACGAGGTTTTCTGCGCAATGCGTTTCTAACTCCATCAGCAAAATTAGGCAAGTGACGTGGAATTTCTGATTGGCTAACCACTGCAGAAACGGTTTCGATTTCATCATAAACAAACTCAATAGGTGATTCATAAGTCAGTACTTTACGATGCGAGTCGTCATTTTCTATAAGTGAGCGAATGATCGAGGCAAGGAGAGTGGATTTTCCTGAGCCAGTTGCCCCGGTAATAAATACAATCCCTTCTTGCGGAGCTACGGCCTCCAGCACATTATCCGGCAAGTTCATCATGCTGATATGCGGTGGCGTGGTAGGAATGGTTCTTAAAGTAAGTTGAATGGCGTCATGGCCTTCAACTAAACAGGCTGTTCCATTAACCCGGTAACGATAACGAACGCCACGATTCGGGCGAAATTCATAATGCGTGTCTATATCTTGACCAGAGAGAAGTTGAGTAGTCGCGTTAGGACCATAAATAGCGTTAATTAAATCACCCAACTCGGTATTCGATAGGCGTCGGTTAGTAATTTTAATTAATTTACCATAAACTTCTGCAAAAATAGGCTCACCGGTTTGAATGGTGATATCCGAGGCATTTAAACTTTCCGCATGCTCCAGCATTTTGTCCATAAACACTGGAGTAAAGCGCGTTGGTTCATCGGGCATTAGTCGAATATTGCTCATAGTTTCTAATCAGTTGACTGGTGTAATTACAGGTTGCCAAGCTTTGTTGGTAATTATAATTTTAGACTGATTTGCGACTTTTTCCATATTCTTGAATTGCTCCAGGGCATTTTCATCTTTAGCAACAGCCGCTTTCCACTCATCACTATTCACATTAAGCGCTGGGAGGGCAGTAATCCTCAGTACACGATCATCAATACGAATTTCTGAGCCATCACCCGTCACCCCTAAATCCGTATGAGATACATAAGGAGGTGATACCATATTCATCGCTAGTAATTTTCTATAAAGGATTATTCCACCAAAATCCTCTTTGAGACGTGCTAAACTTTCTTCTAAAATAGTATTGGCCTGCTCTATACCTTTCTTCCAACCTCTAGCAGTATAAATACACCATACGTCTTTCTCTATCTTGGTTTTTGGTAACAAGGTAGAGTTAGGCGGCTCAGGCTTCATGTAATCCATCCATAAATATTGGCGCCATGTGGGTGGGGTCGTAATGAAATGTGCTTGTTTTGCCACTTTATAAGTGCGATCTGAAATTCTTATACTTTGCTCATCCGCTAAATTAAGTGTATTGCGGCCTTCAAGCAATACAGGAGGCAAGATATTATGCTCTAATACTAAAGAATTAAAATCATAGATAGTATCTAGATTTCTGGTTTGTTTCGTCAACGCTTCGTCAATAATTTTAGCACGCCAAGCAAGACCCGCTTGAGCTCCTAAACTTAGTGCAATTTCTTTAAGAGCCATCTCACGCACTCTACCAATTTTTTGCTTTTTCTTATTGCGCGTGTATTTAGGACTAGCCATGGCTTGAATGCCCTCTAGAGAGCCCGTATCCCCTAAATTACCCCGAGAAGAACCACATCCCACTAGGATTAAGGATAAAGCAATAGCAGTAATACTACTAGGAATAGATTTTCGCATAGCGTAACTCAACAACCTGACTGTTAGGGTAAACGTAAATATAGGCTTTCTTTCCAGCCTGATAATCGATATTACGCAAAATTTCGGCAAGACTTTGATCTTTGATACTTAAACTAATAAGAATAGGAACAGCAGGGGCTTTACCTAACACTCTTAATTTGAAGTGAGCTGATTTCGCAACCCGCGCTGTGAGCTCTTCAACGGGACCAGACCAGTCAACACTAGCCCTGGCTTGCAGATTGTAAGCATTAGGAATGGTCAGTGTATTATCTTTATTGGGGGGGGTGATGACCTTTTCAATTTTAGCCATCTCAAGCATAGAATCACTCACAGAGACTGCTGCTTCTGCTAATTTAATGGAGGCATCATCACTGGGGTTATTCATCGGAGGTTTTTTAAATGTAACATGATGACATCCGGCGAGGAATGTCGAAATCACAAACATCATGACAATTTTCTTGCTCATTCAATGTTCTTAATATCTAGAAGTATGACTTGATTGAAACAGGAGCTAAGCTCCTTGTCAAGATATAGTTATAGTTTTTCAAATAGGCTCGAAACTACTTGACCAACTCGTTTTAATTTAATTAATTTCCAGTGCTCAGGTGCGAGCTCTATTTCTTCTGGAGTTTCCAAATACAGTAGACCGCCCTTGATTAATAAATTATTTTTCACAATAGATTGCACACAGCTCGGAAGGTAGTTTTCCGCAAAAGGGGGATCTAAGAAAATAAGATCGTATTGCTCTCTACTTTGTTGTAGATAGGTACGAGCATCCTCTTTAATCAGCTGCAAATTAGAGCTATTAAACTCTTTGATAATTTTTTGCAAATTATTATGAGCAGACAAGGAGCGCTCTACAAGAACGACTTTGGATGCACCTCTAGAAAAGGCTTCAAAGCCTAAAGAGCCACTACCGGCAAAAGCATCTAAACAACGTGCATCCTTAATATCATGCATTAACCAATTAAATAGGGTTTCTTTTACCCGGTCTGGAGTAGGACGCAACCCTTCTACCGCGGGGAAATGAATTTTTTTCCCGCGATATAAGCCACCAATAATCCGTATTACTTGCTTCAAACTTGCCCCACCGTAACTTGTAATAATTTCTTTGGATGTACTTCTTGTTGAAAAGCTTTTTTGATGTCGTCTTGAGTAACTTTATTAATCTTATCCAGGTAAGTATCAAGATAATCAGCAGGTAAATGATAAAAAGTCATCCGTAGAAGTAAACTGGCTATTGTCTTATTACTCGCTAAGGAGAGGGGAAAACTTCCTTTTAAATAATTCTTGGCTGCTTCTAATTCATTGAGGCTTGGACCATTTTGTATATAAGTGTTAAGCACTTCCTCAGTGAGGCTTACCGCAGCATTGACTTGTTGATTTTGAGTGGATAAAGCGACCACAAATGGGCCTGGGCCAGGCATTGGTACGAATTGACTCTCAATAGAGTAGGTTAAACCTTGCTTTTCACGGACTTCTATGGCCAATTTTGAGGTTAAACTTGCGCCACCTAAAATATAATTTCCTACCATCAAGGGAAAATAATGGGGGTTGCTGTGATCAATCCCTAATTGCCCCAAGCGTATCGTAGTTTGAGAAGAGGGGAAGGGGAGATGAACCTGTTTAGCCGCAGCTAAGGGAGGGGCTCTGTCAATAGGGGCGGCTGCTTTTCCTGGACTTAGATTCAGGGTTAATTTATCCGCTAACTGATGGGCTGTTTGACTGTCTATAGCGCCAACAAAGACTAGAGTTGCATTATTCGCTACGTAGTATTGTTTATAAAATTGAACAACCTCCTCGCGTTTAATTTTTTTGATACTAGTAGCCGTACCATTGGTGGGATGAGCATAAGGGTGTTCTTGATACAAGTGTTGAAAAAATACATCGGTGGCCATGGTGTCAGGAGAGCTTTGTGCTTGGGCAATAGCCATATAAAATTGTTTTTTTTCTCTTTCTAAGGCCTCTTGCGGAAAATCGGGATGATTAAGGATTTGAGCAAAGGTTGAGGTCGCTTGGTTTAATTCTTCTTTGCTGGTTAAGGTACGTAAACTAAAGACAACCATGTCTTTATTGGTGGTAGTATCAAATTGAGCGCCTGTATTATCAAGCTGTTCTGCTAAAGTAGTTGAGTCAATACCCGAGCTGCCCTCATTGAGCATTTGGGCCGTAAGGGCACTTAAACCGTAGCTTTTTTGATCATAGGCCGAACCTGCAGCAAAGGCTATACTAATATCAAGCATGGGTACCTCAGGGGCTTGATAAAAAACAACCGTTACACCATTTTTAGTTGTCCAGTGCTCAGTTTTAAACGTATTGGCAATACTTAAGGGGGTAACAACCAGTAATACAAGACTCAGGATGTTTTTAAAGGAACTCATGATTTACCTTCTATAATCGGTTTTAACTCAGCTTCTGTCATATTATTCTCTTGAAAATAACGTTGCGCCGTTTCTTTAATTTGTTCCGGGGTTATTTTATTAATCGCGTCATTGTACTTATCTGTATGTTGCCAGCCAATCCCCGTAGTTTCTAGAAGTCCTAACTCCATGGCTTGACCAAAAATAGAGTCCTTTTCAAAGGTTTTTTGCGCAATAATTTGATTTTTTACCCGCTGTAGTTCCCGAGGATTGACTAATTGTGTTTTAAGTTGATTAAGCTGTGCTAAAAAGCCTTGTTCTAAATCTGCATTACTGCGGTTTTGACTGGGTGAGCCATAAACTATAAATTGGGTTTGATAACGGGCATAGAGGTTATAATAGGCATCTGCGCCAGCCGCAACATGATTTTTCCGAATTAATTCTTTAGTAAAACGAGCGCCATTGCCGGCATCTAAAATACCCGCAATAAGTTCTAAGGCATAAGGCTCCCAAGGACGCTCTGCCGTTTTTACACTGGGAACAGTAAAGCCGATTAGTAACAGCGGTAATTGGGCATGCCCATGTACAATAATACTTTTTTTCCCTAGGGCAGGGGGTTCTTGTTGTGATTCTCGGTGGGGTAGGGGTTTTGAGGGAAGGGCGTCAAAATATTTTTTGGCTAAGGAAAATACTGCCTCAGGTTTAACATCCCCTACAACGACTAAAGTAGCATTATTGGGCGCATAATAGCGCTGATACCATTGTTTTAAATCATCAACCTGCATTTGCTGTAAGTCATTCATCCAGCCAATGACGGGGTGGTTATAAGCGGAAGCTAGATGGGCCGTGGCTAAAAAACGCTCAAAAGCGAGTGCTTGCGGATTATCATCAGTACGCATTCGTCGTTCTTCTTGAATCACCTTAATTTCTTTGGCAAATTCATTAGCATCCAATAAAAGATTATTCATGCGATCTGCTTCTAAGGCAAAGCAAGTTGCTAATTGGTTAGCTGAGACCTTTTCAAAATAAGCGGTATAATCATTATTTGTTATGGCGTTTTCTTTACCACCTAAGGCCGCAATGGTCTTGGAAAAAATACCTAAAGGATATTGAGCAGTTCCTTTAAACATCATATGCTCTATAGCATGTGAAACACCGGTAATTCCTCCGGGCTCATCCGCGGAGCCTACGTTATACCAAATCATGGATACAGCTATCGGAGCGCGGTGATCTTCCTTTACCAGTACTTTTAAGCCATTATTCAATTTAAACTCTTGCACTTGGCTGAAGGTCTGGCAAGATAGTAACATGAATAGGGTAGCAAGTATTTTGTACACAACTTAACCTTTAAGCGAAAAAGGTGATAGAATTTCACATTTCTCAGGATTTGTACACTAAATGATTAAATGGTTTAAACGAAATCAAGACTCAAAGATAGAAAATAGCATTGAAAATCAAAGTGTTAGTGATGAAACTAGTCTTGCGATTGAGTCAGAAGAAACTATCGAGCCGCTAGATGAGGTCGAATCAAGCGTACCCAAAGAAGGTATTTTTGCTCGCTTTAAACGCAGTTTAAGTAAAACCCGTCATCAACTAGGTGATGGTATTGGGCGTCTATTATTAGGAAAAAAAGAGATAAGCCCTGAATTAATAGAAGAATTAGAGACCTTACTTGTCAGTGCGGATCTCGGCATGGAAACCACCCAAAAGGTTTTAAAAGAATTAACTGAAGGTTTAGCGCGAAAACAATTATCTGATGGGGATATGGTGTATGAAGCCTTAAAAGAACACCTACAAAAAATCTTAGGGGTTTCCCCAGCACTTTCTTTTGCTACAGAGGATCATTCTCCTTATGTTATTTTGATGGTCGGGGTGAATGGCGCAGGAAAAACAACCACGATCGGCAAACTCGCCAAGCAACTGCAAAATCAAGGAAAAAAAGTGATGCTTGCGGCCGGCGATACTTTTCGTGCTGCAGCGGTCGAGCAGTTACAAGTATGGGGGGAGCGGAATGGTATCCCCGTTATCGCTCAGCATACCGGCGCTGATAGTGCCTCGGTCATTTTTGATGCTTTACAAGCTGCTAAAGCACGAAAGATAGATGTTTTGATTGCAGATACAGCGGGTCGTTTACATACTCAAAGTAATTTAATGGAAGAGTTAAAAAAGGTAAAACGGGTGATGCAAAAATTGGATGCTAAGGCTCCTCATGAGACCATGCTGATTCTGGATGCGAGTATCGGTCAAAATGCCTTAGTTCAAGCCCGACAATTCCACGAAGCAGTCCAGTTAACCGGAATCACTATGACCAAGCTTGATGGAACTGCGAAAGGTGGGATCTTATTTGCCATAGCTAACGAGCTAGGCTTACCATTTAGATATTTAGGGATAGGTGAGGGTATTGATAATTTAAGACCCTTTGATGCAGAGCAATTCGTTGGTGCACTATTTTAATGATGATCACATTTGACCAGGTCAGTAAACGATATCCGGGAGGATTTGAAGCGCTCAGCCAGGTTAATTTTTCTTTGCAAAAAGGGGAAATGGCCTTTCTCACTGGCCGTTCAGGAGCTGGGAAAAGCACTTTGCTTAAGCTTATTGCCTTATTGGAGTGGCCAACTTCTGGCCAATTAACAGTTAATGGTTTACGTTTGAATCAGCTTCACAAAAAAGATGTGGCAGCCCACCGAAGTCGCTTAGGCATCACCTTCCAATCCCCCTCATTGCTCAATGATCGAAGCGTATTTGATAATGTGGCTCTGCCCTTGCAAATACAAGGCTTGTCTTATCCTATGATAGCCAAACGTGTTCATGCCGCTTTAGATATGGTCGGCTTATTGAATAAAGAAAAAATGCTTCCTATGCATTTATCCGGTGGTGAGCAACAGCGAATTGGCTTAGCTCGGGCAGTGGTCCATAAGCCTTCTTTATTATTGGCTGATGAGCCAACCGGGAATTTAGATCCGCAACTTTCTGCCGAAATCATGACGATTTTTGAACAATTTAATCAGGTTGGGGTGAGTATTTTAATAGCGACTCATGATCTGGCCTTAATCGCGAGTAAGAAGCATCGTATTTTGATGTTGCGTGAGGGGCGAATGTGCTAAAAATAATACAGTCTATTCTAAGCTATCATCTGCAAGCTGCCCTATCTAGCCTCAACTTACTGTGTCGCAAACCCTTTGCTACCCTAATGACTGTTATTGTTATTGCCATCGCTTTAGCCTTGCCCGCGTTATTTTGGGTTTTTACTGATAACATCAGCCAGCTCACCTCGGGGTGGAAACGGAATGGGCATCTTTCATTATATTTGCAACCTGCCTTAAGCGAAAATGAAGAAAAAACGGTGTTAGAGCAAGTCCAGGCGACAGCGGGTGTTGGGCATGCGTCTTTAAAATCGGCCCAGGAGGGATTAACCGAACTTACGGCGCAGGAAGGAATGCAGGATATTATGCATTATCTTCCGGAAAACCCTTTACCGGCAGTGATTGAGGTGACTCCGACTATCGATATTGATTCTGCCGCTAATTTAGACATGTTAGCTCGTCAATTAAGTAAGCTTGCGAAAGTAGAGCAAACCAAAGTGGATATGGAGTGGGTGGGGCGTTTACATACGCTTCTAGGTTTTGCCACCAAGCTCTCTAATGCGATGTTAGTTTTATTAGCTTTAGCCGTGGTATTAATTATTGGTAATACTTTACGTTTAGCCATCCAAAATCGCTACGAAGAAATTCAAATTTTGAAACTTGTTGGCGCAACCGATCCCTTTATTATCCGCCCCTTTTTATATTCTGGAATATGGTATGGCTTAGCGGGAGCCTTGGTTGCTGTTTTTTTAGTAAATATTTTTATCCTAAGCTTGGGAATGGTAATCAATCGCCTCACCGTTGTTTATCAAATGCACTATCCGCTAACTAGTTTATCGATAAGACAAATCTTGTTACTTATAGCTTTTTCTATTATACTTGGATGGATAGGGGCTCGTTTTTCCGTGAAGAGGCAATTGGCTTCCATAGAGCCAGCCCTATAATATTCTTAAGCAGGGCCACCTCATGAAAAAAATCTAGCTTAAATCGGTAAATAATGAGAGGCTAGCTTCATTTAAATGGATATAGGAATGAAGCTGGAAGAAGGATTTTTAGATTTTTTTATTTCACTTGATGATCCACGATCAACACGTAATCGTTTATATACGATGTCAGAAATTTTGTTATGTACACTTAGTGCTGCAATTTGTGGTGCTGAAGGTTGGCAAGATGTAGAGGATTTTGGCAAGGCCAAGATAGATTATTTAAGACAATATTTACCTTACAAAAATGGCATACCAAGTGATGACACATTTCGACGCTTTTATAGAGCCCTTGACCCAGAGCATTTTCAAGAGCTATTTCGAGATTGGATTAAAAAT
>NZ_RZGQ01000070.1 GCF_003989735.1 Legionella sp. km772
AAACTCATTTAAATCACTTTGCTATTAAGTACAAATTGATTCTTAGAGCGAACCAGATTGCTTGGCAGGAGCTTAAAAATATGGCAGCTTAAAATTGACCGTGCGTAACATGAGTTACTTAAAAAATACACTACCAACCCTAGTGAGGCGACTGATGCACAAATTAATCAAGCCGCCCATGACTTAAAGCCAAAAGTGGCACCACTCTTTTTTTCATTCAGGGTGATGGTGGCTTGTGGGTTTTATTTTATTGCGCTGTTTGCCTTTGGTTTTTATCTTTCTGCTAAAAATAAACTTCATATTACGCGATGGTATCATCGGATAGCCTTTTATTCCTTACCCCTCCCTTGGATAGCGGCAGAACTGGGTTGGGTAGTTGCAGAGTACGGACGACAACCTTGGGTGGTGCAAGGGGTGTTGCCAACGTTTATGGGAGCCTCTTCTTTATCCCAAGATCAAGTACTCACTTCACTTACAGGGTTTGTCTGTTTTTATACCCTTTTAGCTATTGTAGAACTATACCTGATGGTGAAATACATTCGCCTTGGTCCCGATAACATGCTTACTCATTAGGAGTGGACAATGATTTTAGATTATGAAACCTTGAGAGTTATTTGGTGGGTATTATTAGGCGTTTTACTCATTGGATTTGCGATTATGGATGGTTTTGATCTCGGTGTTGCCATATGGCTGCCCTGGTTTGCTAAAACAGATACCGAGCGCCGTATCTTAATTAATACAGTCGGGCCTACTTGGGAAGGAAACCAAGTATGGCTTATTCTTGGCGGTGGCGCAATTTTTGCTGCCTGGCCCGATCTTTATGCGCTCTCTTTTTCAGGGTTTTATTTGGCAATGCTGGTGGTATTGCTGTCTTTAATTTTAAGGCCAGTGGGGTTTAAATACCGCTCGAAACTGGACAATCCGCTTTGGAGATCCACCTGGGATTGGCTCCTTTTCGTCGGAGGATTTGTACCCGCCCTTATTTTTGGCGTAGCTGTAGGCAATGTCCTGCAAGGGGTCCCCTTTTATTATGACGACAGCTTAAGAGTGATCTACACGGGTACTTTCTTGCAGTTACTAAATCCTTATGCCCTGTGCTGTGGAGTACTCTCAGTGCTGATGCTGGCCATGCATGGTGCCTTTTTTATGCAAATAAAAACAGAAGGCGTCTTGCAGCAAAAAGCACGAAAAGGTGCTTGTTATGCAGCATTATTGATGAGCTTACTGTTTATTCTCATGGGTTTTTGGACTAAGCATATCGATGCCTTCATCTTAAAAAGTATAATGCCACATGACGGACCATCTAATCCTTTATATAAAGAAGTTGGTACACAACTAGGTGCCTGGTTTGCTAATTATAGAGCCATGCGAATGACCTTATTAGTCCCTCTCTTAAGCGTCACTTGTGCATGGTTGGCTATTGTACTGGCTAATAAAGTGGTACTGGCGTTTCTATTAAGTAGCTTAAGTGTTGGTTCGTTAATCGCAACAGTAGGAGTGAGCATGTTCCCCTTTATCCTACCTTCCTCAACGCACCCCCAACACAGCTTAATGGTTTGGGATAGTTCATCCAGTCAAACGACTTTATTGATTATGCTCATTGCAACCGTCATATTTCTGCCGATTGTTCTAGCCTATACCGCTTGGGTTTATCGGGTTCTTCGCGGTAAAGTCAATGCAAAAACCCTTACAGAACAAACGACTTCATACTAACATTAAGGAGCAAATAAATGTGGTATTTCTCTTGGATTCTTGGAACTGGGCTCGCTTGCTCCTTTGCTGTATTAAACGCCATATGGCTGGAATTAAGAGCGAGTGATAACAGCAAACAATGCGCCGATTAACTCATATCCATCCTTATGGGCGCGAGCCAATAGGGTTTAGGCGTGCAGTTAATGTACTTTAGGGAGGAGCTTGAACCAGACTCTTCTAGATCAATTATTATCAAGGTCGTTTCATGTTGTTAAACAATGTTTCAGAACAATTAATATTAAACTACGAAGGTCAGTATCCAAGATACACCAGCTATCCTACCGCACCGCATTTTTCTTCTGAGATTAACAGTTCAACCTATGCACAAGGACTGCGGACGCTTTCCTCACAGGACAAGCTCTCCCTTTATATCCATATCCCTTTTTGTCGTCAATTATGTTGGTATTGTGGATGTGCTACAAAAATTACTAACAATGAAGAGGCTATAGCGTCTTATGTTACCGTGTTAAAAAAAGAAATAGCCTTAGTCGCCTCATTTTTATCCTCTAAAAACCACTGTGTTACGCACATTCATTTCGGCGGTGGCTCACCAACCCTCTTATCACCGCAGCTATTTTTAGATTTAATGCAAACAATCCGTACTTTATTTAAGGTGGATGATCAGGCTGAAATCGCCATAGAAGTTGACCCTCGTACGGTCAATGAGGAAAAAATAAATGCTTATGCGAGCGCCCAAATTAATAGAGTCAGTATTGGGGCGCAAGATTTTAATCACGAAGTCCAACAAGCAATTAACCGTGAGCAATCGTTCGAATTGGTTCAATCGTCTATTAACCTGTTTCGCAAATACAACATCAACAATATAAATATTGATCTTATCTACGGCTTGCCTAAACAAACAATAGAGGGAATTCAACACAATATAGAAGCAGTTTTTCAATTAAAGCCAAATCGTATCGCACTGTTTGCCTATGCTCATGTCCATTGGATGAAGAAACACATGCGGCTCATCCAAGAAGAGGAGCTACCCAATGCAGCCCTGCGGTTAAGGCTGTATACTGCCGCCAACCAACAACTACAGCAAGGAGGATATTTGCCTATTGGCTTAGATCACTTTGCTAAACCCACTGATTCTATGGCTCAAGCACTAAATACAAAAACACTGAAAAGAAATTTTCAAGGCTATAGTGTTGAGACAGCCCCACATCTCATTGGTTTAGGCACCTCCTCCATCAGTCAATTGAGCAATACCTACGCCCAGAATACCTCCGATCTAAAACAGTATAAAAACACAGTCTTGGATAATCGATTAGCCATTATTAGAGGAATAGAGCTCTCTGTTGAGGATCAATTAAGAAAAACAATTATTGAAAATATTATGTGTTATTTGGAAGTGGATCTCAAAACACAGTGTGCCTTATTTAATTATCAGCATGATTATTTTATAAGGGAGCTTCGCTTGCTAGCTCCCTTAATTAATGATGGTCTAGTTTCTATTAATGATGGCCTCATTCGTATAAACCCCAAAGCAAGGCAGATCACCCGAGTTGTAAGCAGCTATTTTGATCGTTTTTTTAAAAACCAGACACAACAGCATTCCCAAATGGTTTAATTAAATAAAGGACCAGTTTATTGGTTTATAATTAATCAAGTTGTCCTCTGCGTTGCTTTTCTTTATTCTGCTTACGAGCTTTAATAAGTTCAGCAACCTCACCACCAATGTGCGGCTCATTTCGCAATTTCGCCAATTTATTTTGCTTTTCTCGCTCAAAATGACGTTGCTTTTGTAATTCGTTATGCTGATTCACGCAGTGAGGGCAGCTCACCCCTTCCAGATAATCTTTGCTTTGCTTATCGGCCTCAGTAATAGGGAGGCGGCAGGCATAACACTGTGAATAGCTCCCTTTTTCTAATGAATGATTCACAGCCACACGATCATCAAAGACAAAACACTCCCCTTCCCACAAGGACTCTGCCGCAGGGATTTCTTCTAGGTATTTTAAAATACCTCCCTCCAAATGATAAACCTCTTCAAAACCCAGCATTTTTAAGTAGGCTGTTGATTTTTCACAACGGATACCACCGGTACAATACATCGCAACTTTTTTATGAGTTTGGGGCGATAAATGCTCAGCGACAAATTGAGGAAAATCACGAAAGGAGGCTGTTTTTGGATTAATGGCGTTTTTAAAAGTCCCAATTTGTACTTCATAGTCATTTCGCGTATCGATGACCGTGACATCGGGCGCAGAAATTAGGTTGTTCCATTCCTCTGGTTTTACATAAGTACCAACAACCTCAGTTGGCGAGATACCTTCGACACCTAAAGTAACTATTTCCTTTTTCAATTTTACTTTCGTGCGATTAAAGGGAAGTTCAGCGCAAAAAGATTCCTTATGAGTAATATTTGCTAAAGCGCTGTGTCCATCAAACCAATTATAAAGAGCATCGATTGCCTCTCTAGTTCCGGCAACCGTCCCATTGATCCCCTCTTTGGCTAATAATAAACTACCTTTAATTCCCTGAACCTTCATGAGCAGCAATAAAGGCTCCTTCAACTGCAAATAATCGGGAAGTGATACAAACTTATAGAGGGCTGAAACTACATAATTCATGATAAAGTCTTTTGTTGCTGTAAATACGCTATTTTATTATAAATCATATCCTGGTGGCTAGAGCAATTATTCTAACCAACTTGGTTCTCATTGCATTAACGCAGCGAGGTTTCGAACGCTCACATCCAAAGTGCGAGCCTATTCTAAGGCTTTTCAAAGAAGGTTCAAACCTTAGGGGCATACTCGAGCTTATTACTGCTTTTCTATTTTTATTTTGAAAAAGGCTCTACCACGCCCTACCAGGAAGTTTGGCATTGACTCATTCATCAAAATGAGTCAATGGGCATATCCTTAGAGTTTGTCTAAAACATCACGCAGATATTTAACCGGCTCAATAACCATTTCATCCATGTTTTGTTTTGGTGCATTAGCAAAAGGCACAATAGCCCGTTTAAAGCCGTGTTTGATTGCCTCTTTTATGCGCTCTTGGCCACTTTGCACGGGACGAATTTCTCCTGCCAAACCGATTTCGCCAAAAATAATAGTATCTGTATCAAATACTCGATTACGTAAACTTGAGACTACGGCCGCAAGTAAAGCCAAATCACTACCTGTTTCGGTAACTTTTACACCGCCTACTACATTAATGAAAACATCCTGATCATAGGTGGCAATACCTCCATGACGATGTAAGACAGCCAGTAAAATGGCGAGCCGATTATGTTCTAAACCAGCGGTAACGCGCTTGGCTTGTTGGCCATGAGCCTCATCCACAAGGGCTTGTACTTCTACAAGCATGGGGCGAGAACCTTCCCAGGTAACCATAACTACGCTACCTGGAGTGGGATCGGGTTGGCGTGATAAAAAAATAGCGGAAGGATTAGCAACCTCTTTCAAGCCTTTATCAGTCATCGCAAAGACCCCCAACTCATTAGCAGCCCCAAAACGATTTTTGATAGCACGGATCACTCGAAAGCGGCTGTCATTTTGCCCTTCAAAATATAAAACGCTATCAACCATATGCTCAAGTACTCTTGGCCCAGCTAAGGCGCCTTCTTTGGTCACATGGCCCACTAGAAAGATGGCGGTTTCTGTCATTTTAGCAAAACGCACTAATTGCGCCGCTGACTCACGAACTTGGCTGACGCCTCCTGGAGCCGAACTAATAGTGTCGGTAAAAATAGTTTGGATGGAGTCAACTACGATAACTTTTGGTTTCTCTTTTTGCGCCTGAGCAATAATTGCCTCTACCTGCGTTTCAGCCAATAAACGTAAGCCGGCTACAGGCAAGCTCAAACGTTGGGCCCGCATGGCTACCTGTTGGAGCGACTCCTCGCCTGTCACGTATAAAACAGTTTCTTGCATCGATAAATTGACAAGGGTTTGGAGGAGCAAGGTAGATTTGCCAATACCTGGATCACCGCCAATTAACACCACCGAGCCATAAACTAAGCCGCCACCTAACACCCGGTTTAATTCCGAAAGACCACAATTCATTCGCAGCTCTTCTTGCATCACCACGTCTTCAACTGCTGTTATCGAGGAGCGTTGGTTTGCCCATTGGCCAGAGCGGGCATTATTTTTGGTGATGATCCCTTCTTCCCCAATACAATTCCATCCCCCGCATTGGGCACATTGCCCGGCCCATTGCTTAAAAACAGCGGCGCACTGATTACAGACAAATTGAGTTTTTGTTTTCATAACTACCTTAATATCGATTGAGCTAATTGCATAAACAGCATCATAACGAATTATGCGCCTAATTGCTTAAAATACTTATTTCTTAATTCATAAAATGTGAATACGTAAAAATGCATAAATATTGGTCTATTATTAGTAAAACAACAGTAGAAAGATAGATTCTATGGTTCCATCAAAGAAAACTGATCATATTCCTCTTGCCGCTAAGTGTGAAACCATTCATCGGCATTTACAAATTCAATTTGAAGGCTTAACCAGTAAATTCTCACAAGAAATTGATGAAATAATTCAAGTTAAAGAAGAGCTGCGGGACGATTTAGAGCGTTTAAAACTGCAATTAAATGCAGCCTGTGAGCAATTTGGCCAGGCGCCGCAAAAGGGAAGCCTTATGGCCATTGAACAATTTTGTAAAAACTCTAATCTCGCAATTGATTGTTATAAAAAGGCCCCTAAAGGTTATATAGCTTTGGCTAGAAACGGCATTGCTCGAGAAACTATGGACAATATTGTGGCCCGCTTTACCAGCAGCATCAATTCAGCGATAACATACACCAAAGAGTATAATGATCTTAGCTCAACTACCTCGGAGCTCTCCACCACCTTACATCTTTTAGAGTCAATAAAAGCAAAATTTGTTTCTGCTAAAATCCAATTTACCTCTACGCAAGGCACACCAGAAGAAGCTCAGGATTCAACGAAACCAGGCTCTTCTAAACCCTAACCGCCGCTCGACAGGTTTTCTAGTTTGCAAAGAGTCTCTTGAATCCTTAAAGTTACGCAGTATAATCAGCGTATTTTCCAAGCCCAGCATAAAGGGCTCGTAGTAAGGTATCTTAATGAGTCAAGCCATACAATTTGAACAGTCTGTTAATGAACTAGAACAGATAGTAAAACAATTAGAAAAAGGTGAGCTAAGCTTAGAAGAATCTTTAAAGCAATTCGAAAACGGGATTAAATTGGCTCGACAATGCCAAGATGCCTTAAATCAAGCCGAACAAAAAATAGAATTTCTAACGAAAAACCATCCAATTACAGGTGAAGAAAATGGTGATTGATGCTTATCTTCAACGCCATGAACATTATCTCGCGCAGCTTATAAAAGAGAGGTCTATTCCGGCTCCGGTTATTTCTTCAGCACTTAATTATGCCCTCTTTCCAGGTGGCAAACGCATCCGACCCCTATTAGTTTATTTGGCAGGCCATTTATTAAATGTGGATTTAAAAGCCCTCGATGTTATTGCAGCGGCCATTGAATTAACCCATTGCTATTCTTTAGTGCATGATGACCTGCCGGCAATGGACGACGATGATTTTCGTCGCGGCAGACCAAGCTGCCATAAACATTATGATGAAGCAACTGCTATTTTGGTGGGTGATGGAATGCAGGCTTTAGCCATTGAAATCCTATTAAGCGGCTTGTCCCCTTTGCTTGCAGCAAAACAAGTGATAAAGATCACGCAAGAATTAGTGCTAGCCAGTGGGATAAGCGGCATGGTTAGTGGGCAAAGTTTGGATTTATCGGAATTAAGTAAAGGAGGCCTTACCGAGCAAGAACTCCAAACCATTCACCAACTAAAAACGGGCAAGCTTATTTCAGCCTGTTTTGCTATGGTGTTAGCAAGTCAAGAAGAAGTTGGCTCTCATCTAGCTAGCGCTTTAACCCACTATGCGAATCATATTGGCCTGGTTTTCCAAATCCAGGATGACTACCTAGATTATTATGCTCCTCAAAATCATTTGGGTAAAAACCGCTCTTCAGATTTAGCCAATCAAAAAACCACCTTCGCCAGTCTTTTTACTCAAAGTCAACTGGAAGAAAAAATAAATCATCATTATGAACAAGCTTTGTCCTGTTTACAGCCTTTTGCCGAAAAAGCCCTACCTCTAATAGAGTTAACCACCCAACTCCGCCAACGCAGCCAGTTAAAATAATCCCTTTCACTGATAGTTGCCTTGTTTAAGCGTAGTTCAGGGCTTAAATATGCTCTAAGCGTTGAAGAAAGCATGCCAAACTTCTGCCCTAAGGAATAAAAAGAATTAATAATGTGCACCTATTAATCTTTAGGATAGGTCACTCCCCACGTCCTCCCGAGACAGAGAGATGACGTGGGGAGTTACTGGTATAGTTTATATTATTTAGATTAACCCATACTTCTTTATGACTACTCTCGCTCAAATGGAACGTTATTTTAATTGTTGGCCGGTCGAGGTTAATCGTTTGGACATCCTCTTCCTTGTAATATAGAGAGATTTATCAAGTAGCGATTTTTATGAAACTATTTGATTAGAATCAAGCTCTTTAAGATCAGCGCACGCACTACCATTAGAGCGGTACCATAATAAAAATTCGCGCTTATTTGAATAAGAGCCCAGAGTTGGATATAGTATATTAATAAACCACAAGGATGAATGATGAACCACTACTTAGAGGGAAAAAAAGCTATTGTTACTGGCGGTTCAAAAGGTTTAGGGGCTGATATAGCCCTTGCTCTAGCTAAAGCCGGCGCAACGGTAGTTATTTTGGGACGAGATCTAGAAGGGCTTAAAAAGACCCAAGCACTGATTGAACAACAAAAGGGCACCTGTTTTATTATTCAAGCTGATTTACACGATAATCAAGCTATTATTGAAGCCAGTAAACAAATTCTCAGACTTCATCCTGGTTGGGATATTCTGGTCAATAATGCCGGAATAAGTAAAGCTTCCCTCTTGCTTGAAACTTCAGCGGAAGATTGGGATGAGCTGTATAGTATTAATTTACGCGCGGTGTTTCTCCTCTCTAAATACATCGTGCCGCAAATGATTCAACGTAAAGCTGGGAAAATTATCAATATCTCCTCTTTAGGCACCTTTTATGGTACCCCCGGTTTAGGTGCTTACTCTGCCTCTAAAGCAGGCTTAAACCAACTGACCAAAACGATGGCTATTGAATGGGGTCGTGCAAATATTCAAATTAATGCTATTTGCCCAACGGTGGTGTTAACCGACATGGGAAAATTAATTTGGGAGGACCCAACACGGCAAGAAATGAAAGAAAAGATAGAAAGCCGCATCCCTTTAAAGCGCTTCGCCCAACCTAAAGAAATATCCGATTTAGTCGTTTTTCTTGCAGGTCCAGGCTCCGATTTTATGAATGGCTGTATTATTCCCATCGATGATGGCGCTCATTTAAATCCGGCCTAATTAAACTTCGCCCACTCAACCAATGATGCAGTTTCGCTTTTTTTTGGCTTTATTTATGAATATACTTTTAACTGGTTGTTTACTAAAGGACGATTAGAGGATGTTTGCATTTTTATTTAAAGCGTCAGTTAACAAAGAAAGCGATGAGAAGCTGAGCAGAAAAATACTCGGCTATTTAAGCTCTGAGGATATTGCTTGTACACTACCCCTTGTTCATCCCACTTTAAAAAAAGAATTAGAAACCACTTATGCGGATTTAAGGGCGGTTGCTGGTGAACGGGTATTAATCTTTAGAAAAACCCTAATATCAGGCTCACTCTTTACAAGCCCCGACAGTTTTGATTACATCAAACTTAGCGGTGGCTATTCTAATACTACATATAAATTAAGCACCGCAAGCTCAAGCGCATATATTTCACGCATAGCCGGGCTGGGTAGCGACTCCTTTATTGATCGAAGGGCCGAATGGCATAATGCCAGTATTGCTGCAGAACTTAAGTTGAATCCCAAGATTGTATTTAATGATGAGCAAGGTAATCAATTATCTCATTGTCTACCCTCACCCCAAGCTTTAACACCCGAGCTCTTACAAGACAACCCCCAATATATCACTGCAGTTGCGCAGCAATTGCAAACACTTCATCAATCACCTAGAAAATTTCATAATGAATTTAGTATTTTTAAACTTAATAGAGGGTTTTATAGCCGTATTCAAGACAGTGAGCTTACATTGCCTGAGGGTTATGCAGCTATCCAGGCTAAAACAGCCGAGTTAGCAGCACTTTTCGCCCATCTCGATCTTCCCTCCGTTCCTTGCCATAACGATACCTATTACAATAATTTTCTCTTAAGTGAGGAGAGCTTATGGCTTATTGATTGGGAATATTCAGGTAACCATGATCCCATGTGGGATTTAGCTTATTTTGCTGATTTGGCTACTTTAAATGATGCTCAAACTACCCTTTTATTATCAAGCTACTTTGACTGTCCCGATTTTCAAGAAAAATACTTCCTAGATTATCTTCGTTTTATTAGCTATAGCCTCGTCATTAAAGACTTTCTGATACTTTGGACCTATGTACAACTTGCCAATAACAACTTGACTGTTTCGGAAGCAGAACTACTAAAATGGTCTGACAATGCCTTAAAAGCAGGCAAGCAAATTCTAAATGATGAGAATTTTAATAAAGCTGTGTTGTTATTAGAAAACGTCAGCCAAAAAACTCTGGCCTTAAGTCATTGAATAGAGGGCCTCACAGTGAAGAGTGGGCCCCTTATACACTTATTGGTAGGTATTACGATGCCTTGATGCTTCATCATTATAATGAGGTTGTTCTGCTGGCCTACGTCCCGCTCTATCCTGAGCCCTGCGCGGAGAGAAAAAATCAGGAGTATGACTTTGCACCCCACCTTCTAAATCAAATTGTCCAGCCGGTCTACGTCCCGCTCTAACCTGGGTCTGTTGAGGAGGAAAGAAAGCTGGAGTAGAAGTCTCATGCCAAGGCCTGCTGGTGACATTAACTTCAGAAGGGGAAGGCCAATTTCGCGGGGGCCCTGGCATTCGCGTTGACTGTTCATCAGAAGAAGCTTGGCTATTTGCATCGGCATATAAAAGCTCTCTTCTATAAGCTCGATAGTCACTCGATCTTGTATCTTCTTGGACTTGATTTCTTACTGGAATTACTGGAAGTTGCGCCCGAGGATGACTTTCTTCGTGGTGAGGATAAGAATCCCCTTCCGCATATAAGCGCCCTCTTCTTCTTTGATCCTGATGGCTTTGCCGTTCGATATTCGGAAGGGGTAAAAAAGAGGCTGCTGCCCCCATCGGCTGTCTCACAAGTTCGGCCGGCGGGGCAGAAGGGATTGGTGCTGGGGGAGGAACCCCATTATCCTCATGATGTTCAGCAAAGAGAGAGGCTCCTCTTCTTGAAGAAAAGAGAGCGCTCCTAGGCCCCTCCCCTTGTGCATTAGGTTCGCTGGCGAGCGTTGATCTTTCGCGCGCGGCAAATTCCCTTGCCCGAAACTCATTATCGCCCAATAAAAGCATTATTGCTTTTTTTATATTAATACTATTGGTTAATAAAATATGTTCTTTTAAATTAATAATCCCTCGGGTTAAGGCGACCAGAGCCTCCAGGGATGTTGATTCATAAGCATGAGCGGCAATTGTTTGCTTTGAAATCGGGCTTTGGAAAACCCCGCCCCCGTCAGAATGAGCATATAAATTTTTGAATGTGCTGAGAAAGTAAGGCTGCTCATCAGGTAAAAAACACAAGGGATCTGCTAAATTGCGTAAATTTAATGCCTCTCCAGCCTCTGCAGACTCACTTTCTTTATCCAATAAATGTGTATAAGTGATTGGATCTTGCTGAGTTTCAATTACTTTAATGACCTCTTGCCTTAAAAACTCCACCCACTCCACTAGTCTTTCTATTTCTTGTGGATGTAACACTAAATTGTCCGTATTAGAAATCAAACGTTCAGATGCTCGTTGGTATTGGGCTTCTAAAAACTGCGGGAAAAAATTAATTACTTGCTCTATTAAATGCTTTTCATATTTCTGCCAATGGGGAGCAAGCGCGACTTGTAATTGCTTCAGTAACATCGCCTTAAAATCAAAAAGCACCAAAAAACGTCTTAAACTATCAGTGTGTTCATTCGGCATCACTTTTTGTAAGGCTTGTTCCGCCTCTTTTAGTAAGGAAGAGCTTAGGGTGCGAAACGCTCGTTTTTCTAGCAGAGTTAATAACGCCGGCTGGTTGTCCTGATCAAGCCACAAACTGGATTCATAAATACCAGGCCGACTTTCAAAATAAAATAAAGGAGCACACAAAGAAAACGTTAATAAAGTCTCACAATGTTGCTCCGTTTTATTATGCGTCAATGCTAAGCAAAGCGCATATTGGATATATTGGCGGTAGGTTTTTTGTCCTAACCTATGCGCCTCTGCAGGGGCATGCTGGGTTTGATAATGTTTAATTAACTCGGCTTCGAGTGGCAGTAAGAGGTCTAATAGCTCGTTAAAATCTGAAGGCTCAGTAGAGACAATCCGATTGACATTAGTTATCGTTAAATTAATTTTTGAGTTGAAATGAGGTCTCGCAAATAAGTCTGGCATTTATCTTTCCTTAGAATACAACTATTAATTCTTCCAAATCTGAGGGCCTTATTATAGCCCCAGGGCATAAGTTTACTAAAGCTAATTAAAATAAAATGGATAATTATACTCATATCAATTAAGCCATAAATTTTTTTAAGGTAACCGTATCTGGCCATTCCCCTCCACCATCCATTTATAACTAGTTAATGCATCCAAGGCCATAGGGCCTCGGGCATGTAACTTCTGCGTGCTAATGCCAATCTCAGCTCCCATTCCAAACTGTCCCCCGTCGGTAAATGCGGTAGAGGCATTAATATAAATAACAGCTGCATCGATATGCTTAGAAAAATAAGCCGCGGTATGGGGTTCTTCAGTAATTATTGCTTCACTATGACCCGAAGTGTATGCATTAATATGAGTAACAGCCTCCTCTACCGAATCGACCGTTTTAATAGACATTTTATAATCAAGATACTCTTGCCCATAATGAGCTGGTTCAGCGTGCTGCAACCTGCGTTCCGGATAGTGCTTTTCTAAAGCGTTGAAACTTAAATCATCTGCAAAGAGCATCACCGATTGCTCAGCAAGCAGTTCAAGCAGATAGGGCAAGTCCTTTAAACGCTCCTTATGGATAAGCAAAGTATCTAGGGCATTACATACACTTACTCGTCTGGTTTTAGCATTATTAATAATTAAACGTCCTTTTTCTAAGGAACCGCTTGCATCAAAATAAGTATGCACTATCCCCGAGCCGGTTTCGATAACAGGTATTCTTGCATGCTCACGTACATGGTTAATTAACTCTTGCCCCCCTCGCGGAATGCAAACATCAATGTAGCCCCTTGCTTTTAGCACCACATCCATTGCTTCGCGTTCAGGTGGAAGTAAATACAGGGAATAAGGGTTGATTTGAAACAAGCTCAGTACTTTATTAATAAGTGCTACTAAAAATTGATTGCTGTGGTAGGCCTCTTTTCCACCTTTTAACACACAGGCATTGCCTGATTTAAAACACAAACAAAACACATCCACCGTAACATTGGGTCGGGACTCATAAATGACAGCAACCACCCCTAAGGGGACGGTAATTTTTTTTAATTTTAAGCCATTAGGCAATACTTTTTCCTCAAGAATTTTCTGAGAATGATGAGTTAGAGAGGCCACTAAGCGAATATCATTGATGAGTGCTTGGATGCGTGATTCGGAAAGGAGGAGGCGGTCGTATTTAGGATCTGTTTTATCCATCAGTTCTAAATCTTTTTTATTGGCCGCGATAAGCTCAGGAATGGCTTGAACTAATTGATTGGCTAGTTCTTCAAGAATTTGCTTACGTTTATTTTCGCTTATAAAACTTAAGCTACAACTCGCATCCTTTACTTGTTTAAGACAACTCATTATTTCTTGTTTCACTTAAAATACTCCTAAAACAGATGCAAATGATCGTAGTGAATAAAAATTGGCTTCTCTTGCTGCCCTAAATAATCACCTAATTTAGTGGAGTCATATTTGGCTAGGCCTACACCTATTTTTTGACCCTCAGGCGCCAGTATTTCGACCAGATCACCGCGCTTAAATTCACCCGTATACGCATCTATACCTACCGGTAAGATACTAATAATACGTTTATTTTCTTGTAAAATAGTGAATAGGCCGCGATTAATGGAAATTGAACCTGCTTTTTTTTCATTATTATAGGCAATCCATCTTTTTATATTGGATTTTTTCTTGCTAGGTGTAATCATAGTGCCTAAAGCTTCGCCATCGACAATGCGATTGATAATTGCAGGATGGGCAATACTGGCAATATGGGTCGTAATGCCTAAACTGGCCATTTTTCGCGCCGTTCCTAACTTACTAATCATTCCCCCCCGGCCATGCGTGCTCTTCGCTGAGGAAACCTCTGGCCATCCGGTTTCAGAGCTAATCAGCGGAATCAATTGCGAGTCGGGATGTTCTGGGTGGCCGGAATAAACACCTTCAACATTACTTAATATAATTAATTTATCCGCATTAATTTGCGCCGCAATAAGCCCTGCTAACTCGTCATTATCTGTAAACATAAGCTCTTCAATAGCTACACTATCATTCTCGTTCACCACGGGAATTATATTTTTATGCGCTAATAATTCGCGCAATAAGCGAGCAATATTTAAATAATGTTTTCGCGTTTGAAAATCCTGTTTAGTTAGCAAAATTTGGGAGGCAAGAAGTTTATGTTTTTTGAACATAGCTGCATAAAGATGGACTAATTCATGTTGGCCTAATGAGGCTAGAACTTGTTTTTCAGCGATGGAAATCCCGTAGGTTTTACCTAAATGTAGCTGGGCCACTTTACGCCCAGAAGCAACCGCACCAGAGCTGACCAGGATAACTTGATGGCCGTTTTTTTGCAGAGCAACTAATTGCTCAACTAAATGCTCCATGATCGGCTCAAAAGGAGTCCCATCATGGGCTAAAATACTTTGCGTCCCCACTTTAATGACAATCTTCATAATTAACCTAAATTTAGCGCGATAGATTCGATTTTATCATCTTACCCTACTTATCGGCTAAGAGGTTTTTTGTATATAAATTTGTTTACAAAAATGTGTTCATTACTTATCTCGCAAAGTCAAAACTCTTTATTTTTAGACGAAAATAACATATGGTGATTGAGGAATATCTAATAATAACAAGGAGTAAGTGTGAAAGGAATTTTCTTATCTAAATTGATTTCTTTAGCATTCATTGCCAATTCTGCTTTTGCCTGGCAATCAGGAGAGACCAATATTTATTTAGGCGGAGCAAATCTAAAGCAAGGAAATGCGCAATTTAGTGGTATTTTGGATGCACTAGGTAACATTTATACTCGCACGACTAAAGCCCATGATACGAGTTTTCTAGGCGGCGTAGGTTATTTCCTCACTATGCGTTCTTATCAAAATATGGAGCTAGATCTCGGTGGACAGATATATTATTTAAGCGGTGCCCAATTGCAAGGAATTATTTATGAAGAGTTTAGTTTTCCCAACCTTTCCTATCAATATAAAACCCAAAATGTCCCTATTTATGCTGCCACCAAACTAAAGTGGAATACTTAGCTAGGTCCGGGGATCTGGAACAAAATTCAGGAAAAATAAGAGCTATTCCCGGTTTGTTAGTTCATTCACCTTACTCTCAGAATGGCTTATCCACAAGTCCATAGGCCAGGAGAGC
>NZ_RZGQ01000071.1 GCF_003989735.1 Legionella sp. km772
TTTTGATTTTTTTGATGCAGTGTAATAATTTCGCTTTTTGGTCATTCTATTCCCCTCTTATATTAGAAGAATAGCTCTTAAAAATACCTTTTTTTCGTCTAAAAATCCGCGCCTATATCACACCTCATCTTTTTTACCCCCAGATCTAACCGTCCCCCCATTTTATTTTACGGTGATAAAAAATGCACAAGGAAAACTTAAATTAGTGAGACAAGAATTAATTCGCGCCTCCTCGCAAGTTACTAATGAGACGCTAAGCGGATTATTAAAACAAATCAATTTAATAATAGGCCAGCACTAATCAATTTATTTTCCTAGCAACACATTATTATTGAATTTTGCCCTAAATCTAGGTAATGTAATAAAAAATACAAATTCACTAAAAAAAGGAGGCTTGGCCCATAATATTTTCTTATTGTCTTGATAACAATTACATGGAAAAAATTTAGCACATTAATTGCATCAACAATTCAAGGAGGGAACATGCTACGAGCGCTTACAGTTAGAACAACCTTACAAAAACTGGCCACTCCCACTTTAATTCCTACAGTACCAAGTACCACAACACAACTATCCAGCACTCAACTGCCAACCCGTATCGCCACACTTATAGCTACTCTCTCAACAAGATCTAAACTACCCCCAACTCCAAAGACTGATTTTTTTCCAAAAACGTCTGCATCCCCAGCACAATTTTTTTCCAGATTAAAAAAGGAAGAGCGTCGTTTTAGCCGAAAACGCTTGCGTTTTGATTATGAGGATAATTTCACTAGCGCTTTATCGTCACCTTATTCAACAGAGGAGTTAAGCGAAAAACATAAGAGTCTTTCTGCGCTTCTTGCTATGTCAGAAAAATATATTGTTGAGCATGCTAATCGCCGGGTGGACCTATTCTTTTATACCCTGGTAGCTTATTATCGTACCAATATTATACCTATAGAAGGGCATACTAGCTTACAACACGGGCGCGGGCGTACACTAGATGATGATACTAATTTAACTCAAGCCTGCCATAGTAGCTTTACCCCTGCTTTGCTTGATCAAACTATTTATAAAAAAACAGGGCGCCGCAGCTTACTTTCTGGTACCCATCTTTTAGAAAGTCTTAACTCCACAGTAGAATTACCTCCTTTTGTTAACGCCTTTGATGATATTTTAGAAAGCATTTGCCGGCCTCAATGCATCAAAATTTTGCAAAAGGTAGCAGTAGGGGAGTTAAATCCAATCCAGGGGCTCCACCATTTTCTTACTATGATGAACTCCTTACTCAGTGATTTTGAAAGACAAGCAGCAGCAAAAACATACTCGGGCTTATCACATTCATTTTTTTCTAGTTCAAGCCCTTATGTTAGCCCTAAATTAATTGCTTTGGTAAGTAAAGGTACTTTGAACTCTACTTTTATTGAGGGAACTAGTACGGTCAACGAGGACTATGTACAACTCTTGTTAAGGATGGACCCCGAGGAAAAGGCGGTCTGTAGGAAGAACGCCAAAGAAAAAGAAAAATTGTATGCGAAAAAATTTGCTGAGCTCCAAGAGGAAATATTAAGTTCGGTAAGAATTGGGCCTTCAGTCACACCTTAGATTTTTGCAGGAGGCTAGGCCTCCTAAATTGTTAAATTGAAGCTAAACAGAATACAGGTATAATTAGCTTATTTACCTTTAGCAATAGAACAATATGGATAAGCTTATTATTTATCACAATCCAAGATGCTCGAAATCACGCCAAACTTTAGATTTGCTACAAAGTAGAGGATATCAACCTCTCATTGTGGAGTACTTAAAAACGCCTCTCAATCTAAAGGAATTAAAGGATTTAAGTCTTTATTTTGATCTTAAAGATTTTGTCCGTAGTAATGAGCAGCTCTTTAACGATTTAAATCTTTCTTTAGAGCGAAAAGAGGAATTATTTTCGGCCATGTCCACCCACCCTGTTCTTATGCAAAGACCGATTGTTACCTACAAAAATCAAGCAAGGATAGGGCGGCCTCCAGAGTCAGTTTTGGCGTTATTTGCGTAATTTAGCGTTCACTTGTAAGTCTTTACAGGGAAGCTAAAATTTCCAGTTGTATAGGTGGCGGTTTAAACCTGAGGTTTCGGCCAATCTTCGTGATCATCGACAGCAGCGTTAGCTAAGCTGTAGCCTCGATAATATCCAAGAGGCAACCTTCATGAATAAAGCAGTTGATAAGCTTGAATCTGTTATAGCGGCATTCGGGCACTGGCGAGAAACCAGAACCAGTCAAGGTAAAATCTCTGATTATCTATGGGAGCAAGTGAAAGAGCTTTTTGCAATAGAATACGGACGTCGATTAAATTACTGGTTATGATGCATGCTAAGCGAAGCGTAGCAAATGGCATATTTGTCTAATGATGGTCAAAAGTCGCTAGCTATCCTATGTTTCAGATTTTCAAAGAGAATTGGTTGATTTGAGCTTTGTGGTTTAAACAATAAAGTGAGGGATGCGTTTTTACTCAGCGTAAAAGATTTTTCGTCTATTTTTTGCTTAAAGAGTGATTTTAAATTTAATGGTATCTTGTTGACCTGTACTTTCTCGTCAATAAAGTAGCCATGAGTAAAGGCTAGGATAGTATTTATAAGGTCAAAGCCAAGCTTGGAGAGTCGGCTACTAGAAAATGAGCTTAATGCGAAGAGCAGTGTGCGTTGATTGTAAGTTAATATAAGGTGTTGGATAAACCTTTGCTGATATTGGATGCTTTCTAAGAAGAGGTGATGTAAGGGGTGATCTGAGCTGTTGAGTAGTTGGCTTAATCTGTATATGGAGCAGTTTTTGGTCTGAGTCAGTTTTAAATAAATCTCCTCTTGGCAATGTATTTTAATAAGCTAATTTATTAAAAGCATGAAGGTAGTCTGGATTACTTAATGGGAAACTTGTCGATTCTGACTTCACCATTAAGTCAGAAAAATAGTGTGCTATGACAGCAGAAACCCCTGAAACATCATCCAAGTATCCCTAAGAAGACCTTGCAGATGAGGAGGAGCAATTCGACCAATCATAGAATAGGCTACGTTATCAAATTTAAGAGAAACTCATCCTGATTAAACCTTATCTGCAAGAGGTATATTCGCATTTTGAGTTTGGATTTATTTGTTCTCTTTAAATTGACGACTTAATTGAATAGCCATTTCTAAAGACTGCTCATAATTTAGTCTTGGATCCACCAAACTATGGTAAGCTGTTTTCAGATCTTTCGCATCTAAGCCACGGGCACCACCAATACATTCAGTGACATTATCACCCGTGAGCTCGAAATGTACTCCACCTAAATAACTATTCATTGAGCGATGTATTTCTACTGCCAAACGCAATTCTTGCAATATATTATCGAAATGCCTGGTTTTCGTTCCATCTGCTGTGGTTTCTGTATTTCCATGCATGGGATCGCAAGACCAAGTAACCGGGATATTCGTTTTTTGCACGGCAGTAATTAGCGGTGGTAGTAAACGTTCAATCTGTTGTGCACCTAAACGGGTGAATAATAAAATTTTCCCCTCTTCCTTTTGAGGATTCATTTGGTGTAATACTTCAGTCAGCCATTCGGGAGAAGCTGCGGGGCCTATTTTAATTCCTAAGGGATTTTCAATACCACGAAAAAACTCTAAATGAGCGCTATCTAATTGCGCTGTTCGCATACCCACCCAGGGTAAATGAGTGGATAAATTATACCATTTTCCGTGTATTTGGCGGGTTAAGGCTTGTTCATAATGAAGATGCAAGGCTTCATGAGAAGTATAGAAATCGACTTTGTTGATGTTGCTGGCTCTAACCCCATTGATCGCTTCTAAAAATTCTAAAGCATCTTCTATGGATTTCACGATAGTTTGATATTCTTTCTTTTGCGGAGAATGCTCTACAAAACTTAAATCCCATAACTGGGGATGATGTAAATCAGCAAAGCCGCCTTCTAATAAGGCGCGTATAAAGTTTAAGGTCATAGCCGAACAACTGTACGCTTGTAATAAAAGTTTGGAATTAGGTTCGCGTGCGCTCGCGCTAAACTCTGGCGAGTTGACTATATCTCCACGATAGCTAGGTAAGGTAACTCCATCAATAGTTTCGAAGTCTGAGGAGCGGGGTTTAGCATATTGTCCCGCAATTCGGCCTATACGGATGATGGGTTTATGTAAACCATATAATAAAATCAAACTCATTTGTAATAAAATTTTTAATTTATTACTGATGATATCAGAGCGGCAGTCATTAAAGGATTCTGCACAATCCCCCCCTTGTAGGATAAAAGCGTCACCACGGCCGGCGCGGGCTATTTCATGCTTTAAACGCTTTACCTCACCACTGGTTACTAAAGGAGGTAGGAGGCTTAATTGCTCAACTATCTTATTTAATTGATCTTGATCGGCATAAGTTGCTGCTTGTAAGTACGGATATTGTTGCCAAGAGTTTAAAGACCAGCTGTGCATAGTGAATCCAATTGTTATTTTTAATACTGAGTATGCAATAAATGGACATCTATCGCAAGCGTCAACAGTTTAATTTAATCGATATTGTCGCAGATGGGAATAACTTATTTATTAATCAGCTCTTGAAATTTTATAAACCTACCCCATCTGATAGGGTCAAATTAGCAAGGAGAATTTTAATGACCAAAGAAGACAAAAAAGATTGGGGCAAATTTAAAGACAATTTCGAAGAGCAATTAGACAATGAGCTGCTGGATGAAGAGGATTCTTTAGTAGATGAAGAAGAGGCAACTGAGGCTGCCTTAGATCATCCGAATTACGCTGAATTAGAAGAAAAATTAACCCTTGCTGAGCAAAAAGCGCATGAAAATTGGGAAAAATCAGTACGAGCAGTGGCGGAATTAGATAATGTACGTCGGCGCATGGAACGTGAAGTTGCTAACGCACACAAATACGGCGCAGAAAAATTAATCTCTGCTTTACTACCTATCGTTGATAGTTTAGAGCAAGCCTTGCAACTTGCTGAAAAAGGCGGCGATACCGCAATGCACGAAGGCCTGGAGCTTACCATGAAGCTCTTTGTCGACGTATTACAGAAATTTGATGTGACTATGCTTGACCCGATTGGGGAGATTTTTGATCCGCAACAACACGAAGCAATGGCTATGCAACCAGCCGCTGATGTAGCGCCCAATACGGTTATTGCTGTTTTCCAAAAGGGCTATAAATTAAGCGATCGCATCATAAGACCTGCTCGTGTAGTAGTGGCTAAAAATAATTAATACCTTTTTTCAAAGATATAACTTGAAATAAGGGGACGGTGTCCCCATATAAATTTCATTGTTTTAAGAATTAACTAATTTGGAGCACAAAAAGAATGGCTAAAATTATAGGAATAGACTTGGGTACTACTAACTCATGTGTTGCTGTAATGGAAGGGGATAAACCCAAAGTAATTGAAAATAGTGAAGGTCATAGAACTACGCCTTCAATCGTAGCATTTACAGACGACAATGAAACTTTAGTTGGTCAATCTGCTAAACGTCAATCAGTGACTAATCCTGAAAAAACTTTGTTTGCTATTAAGCGACTTATTGGCCGTAAGTTTGATGACGCAGTTGTTCAAAAAGATATTAAAATGGTTCCTTACAAAATCATTAAAGCAGATAATGGTGATGCTTGGGTTCGCGTTAAAGATCAAGAAAAAGCGCCTCCTCAAGTTTCTGCTGAAGTACTACGTAAGATGAAAAAAACTGCAGAAGATTATTTAGGCGAAGAAGTTAAAGAAGCAGTAATTACTGTTCCTGCTTATTTCAACGATTCTCAACGCCAGGCTACGAAAGATGCTGGCCGTATCGCCGGTCTTGAAGTAAAACGTATTATTAACGAGCCTACCGCTGCAGCTCTCGCGTATGGAATGGATAAGAAACGTGGAGATTCAATAATCGCTGTGTATGACTTAGGTGGCGGTACTTTCGATATTTCAATTATTGAAATTGCTGAGGTAGATGGCGAACATCAGTTTGAAGTATTAGCAACTAATGGTGATACTTTCTTAGGTGGAGAGGACTTTGACTTAGCTTTAATTGAATACTTAGCGGCTGAGTTCAAAAAAGATTCTGGTATTGATTTGCATAATGACCCCTTGGCATTACAACGATTAAAAGACGCTGCAGAAAAAGCAAAAATTGAATTGTCTTCTGCGCAACAAACCGATGTTAACCTACCTTATATCACGGCTGATGCTACTGGTCCTAAGCACTTAAATATCAAATTAACACGTGCCAAATTAGAGTCTTTAGTGGAAAAATTAGTAGAGCGTACCATTGAGCCTGTTAAAACAGCATTAAAAGACGCTGGTTTAAACGTTTCCAAAATCAACGAAGTGATTTTAGTTGGTGGTCAAACCCGTATGCCTTTAGTCCAAAAAACTGTAGAAGAGTTTTTTGGCAAAGAGCCACGTAAAGACGTTAACCCTGATGAGGCAGTTGCGGTTGGTGCGGCTATTCAAGCAGCAGTATTATCTGGTGAAGTTAAAGATATTCTTTTATTAGACGTTACTCCATTGTCTTTAGGTATTGAAACTATGGGTGGGATAATGACTAAATTAATAGATAAAAACACCACTATTCCTACCAAAGCTAACCAAGTCTTTTCTACTGCTGATGATAATCAAACTGCGGTAACAGTTCATGTTTTACAAGGTGAGCGTGAACAAGCATCGGCTAATAAATCCTTAGGTCGTTTTGATTTAGGAGACATTCCTCCTGCACCACGCGGAGTACCACAAATTGAAGTAACCTTTGATATTGATGCGAATGGTATTCTAAACGTATCTGCAAAAGATAAAGCAACAGGAAAAGCTCAATCTATCGTTATCAAAGCTTCAAGTGGTTTAAGTGATGAAGAGATAGATGCAATGGTTAAAGATGCGAAAGCTCATTCCGAAGAAGATAAAAAATTCAAAGAAATGGCTGACTTACGTAACCAAGCTGACAGCATGATCCATAGTTGTGAAAAATCAATGAAAGATCTAGCAGCTGAATTATCTGACGATGAGAAAAAAGGTATTGAATCTGCAATTAGCGAGTTAAAAGAAGCGATTCAAGGTACTGATAAAGCTCAAATCGAAGATAAATTAAAAGTATTAAGTGATGCGTCTGCTAAAATGGCTGAGCGTGTTTATGCGAAAAAATCAGCAGAAGGTCAAGCACAGCAACCAGATGCCGGCGCTCATCAACAGGAGTCTGCAAAACCTGCTGACGAAAGTGTGGTAGACGCTGAGTTTGAAGAAGTTAAAGAAGACGATAAACGATAATTAGTCTCTTAGAGTGGTTTCGACCTTGCAACTCTTCTAGGTTGATACCCTCTTTATTTGGTATTTTAGGAGGGACGATGAATATCGTCCCATTGTTTGTTTGCTGTAGCAAAATCAACTATTTGTTACAGGTATTTATAGATTGTGAGCAGTTATGAGCCAACGGGATTATTATGAAGTTTTAAATGTAAATCGCACTGCTGATGAGGGTGAAATTAAAAAGGCTTACCGAAAATTAGCTATGAAGTACCATCCTGATCGTAATCCCGATGATGCCTCTGCCGAAGAGAAATTCAAAGAAGTCCAACAGGCTTATGCTATTTTATCCGATCAGAAAAAACGAGCAGCCTACGATCAATTTGGTCACGCCGGTGTCGACCCCTCTATGGGAGGAGGCGGATTTGGAGGCGGTTTTGGGGGCTTTGGTGATGTTTTTGAAGATATTTTTGAAAATATCTTTTCGGGCGGACGAGGTGGTCGTCAATCAAGAGCCCATCGAGGCGCCGATTTACAGTTTAATATTCAATTAACACTTGAAGAGGCGGCTACTGGAAAAGAAGTTGAGATAACGGTGCCTAGACATGGTAGCTGTACTAGCTGTAATGGTACTGGAGCTAAAAAAGGCACTAGCCCAAAGAGTTGTGAAACATGCAATGGTATGGGACAGGTTCGTATTCAACAAGGGTTCTTTTCTATTCAACAGACTTGCCCCAGTTGTCATGGAGAGGGAAGTATTGTCACTGATCCCTGTACTTCTTGCCATGGTAATGGTCGAGTACGAGAAAGTAAAAAATTAACAGTCAAAATACCTGCTGGTGTTGATAATGGTGATCGGGTTCGTCTAACTGGTGAAGGTGAAGCCGGTTCCTATGGCGGTGGGCAAGGTGACCTTTATGTACAAATTAACGTAAAACAACATAGTATCTTTACTCGCCACGACAATGACTTACATTGTGAAGTGCCTATTAGTTTCATAGTGGCGGCTTTAGGTGGCTCGATTGAAGTTCCTACTCTAGAGGGGCGTGTAACTCTTAAAATTCCTGCGGAAACACAAACGGATAAAGTATTTCGTTTACGGGGTAAAGGAATGAAATCAGTACGAGGCCACGGGCAAGGTGATTTATTGTGCAAGGTGGTTGTAGAAACCCCAGTCAATTTATCACGCGAACAAAAAGAATTATTAACCCAATTACACGATTCTTTAGAAAATGCGAAAGCAAATCACTCACCTCGCTCTACTTCCTGGTTTGCTGGTGTAAAAAAGTTTTTTGAAGACATGAAATTTTGAGGTACACTTGGGACATCTTTTTCTAACAAGCCCCGCTTGTATGTGATGTGTAGAGTATGATGATTAATAAACCTGCAATTTTAGCTTTAGCTGATGGAACAATTTACGAAGGAATATCTGTTGGCGCTCAAGGAGATAGTGTTGGTGAGTTAGTTTTTAATACCTCAATGACCGGTTATCAGGAAATGTTAACCGACCCATCTTATACCCGACAAATTATTACTCTCACTACAGCCCACGTTGGTAATACGGGCTGTAATAGTGAGGATATGGAGTCAAACAAAGTATGGGCCGCAGGTTTAGTAATGAGAGAGTATTCTCCTATATCGAGTAATTATCGCTCTGAGCAATCTCTAGGTGACTGGTTAAAGAAGAATGGTATCGTAGCCATTGCCGGTATAGATACGCGTGCTTTAACCCTGAAGCTTCGCGAAAATGGAGCTTTGGGGGCTTGCATTAGTACTGAGGTCGCAGACCCTAAAAAAATAATTGCCAAGGCTAAGGCTTTTGCGGGATTACAAGGTATGGACTTAGCCGCTGAAGTGTCCCGTCAAGCAATTGAGCGCTGGCATGAAGGACGTGGCGATTGGGGAAAAGACTCGCAACCGCACCAATTTCATGTAGTAGTTTATGATTTTGGGGTAAAACACAATATTCTTAAAATTCTACATGATAAGGGTTGTCACTTGACCTTAGTTCCGGCGCAAACTCCTGCGGCAGAAGTGTTAGCGATGAATCCTAACGGCGTCTTTCTATCCAATGGCCCCGGTGATCCTGAAGCTTGTACTTATGCAATTAAAGCGACCCAAGAGCTTTTAGAAAATAATATTCCTATTTTTGGTATCTGCTTAGGTTTTCAGCTTTTAGCTTTAGCTTGTGGCGGTACTACTAAGAAAATGAAATTTGGGCATCATGGTTCTAATCATCCTGTAGTAGAAACAGAAGGTAAGCAACGCGTTTTTATTACGAGTCAGAATCATGGTTTTGAAGTAGATGAGCACAATTTACCTGACACCTTAAAAATTACTCACCGCTCTTTATTTGATAAGAGTTTGCAAGGCATTCGTCATATCAACAAACCAGCATTGGGTTTTCAAGGTCATCCTGAGGCTAGCCCTGGGCCGCATGATATGGAAATTATGTTCGATGAGTTTATAACATTAATGAGTTAGTGCAGTTCAGTACTAAGATAACCAATGAGGCTAAATAATGAATGAAGGCTATGTTTTTACTTCTGAATCTGTATCTGAAGGACATCCTGATAAGATAGCAGATCAAATTTCAGATGCCATTTTAGATGCTATTTTAGAGCAAGATCCTCATGCTCGAGTTGCCTGTGAAGTGTTAGTTAAAACGAGTATGGTATTAGTGGGCGGAGAAATCACCACTAAAGCTAATATTGATGTGGAAGATATCACCCGCCATGTCATTAAGGATATTGGTTACAATAGTTCGCAAATGGGTTTTGATTGGAAATCTTGTGCTGTTTTATCGGCCATTGGCAAACAATCTCCTGATATTGCCCAAGGCGTTGACAATAAAAAAACTAAAATTCTAGGTGCCGGTGATCAAGGATTGATGTTTGGTTATGCCAGTAGAGAAACTGATGTATTTATGCCAGCTCCTATTGCCTATGCGCATCGTTTAATGGAAAAACAAGCCAGCCTGCGTAAATCAGAAGCTTTATCTTGGTTACGTCCCGATGCAAAATCACAGCTGACCTTAAAATATGAAAATGGTGTGCCAGTTGAAGTAGATACCGTTGTGTTTTCTACCCAACATTCACCGGATATAGCCCAAGAAGATTTAATTGAAGCCGTTAAAGAGGAAATTATTAAAGCCGTGTTACCTGCTGATTGGTTAACTGCGAAAACACGCTACTTTATTAACCCAACTGGACGTTTTGTTATTGGAGGTCCTTTAGGTGATTGCGGTTTAACTGGGCGCAAAATTATTGTTGATACTTATGGCGGTATGGCCCGTCATGGTGGCGGTTGTTTTTCTGGTAAGGATCCTTCAAAAGTAGATCGCTCGGCTGCTTACGCGGCTCGTTATGTAGCAAAAAATATAGTTGCTGCTGGTTTAGCGGATAAATGTGAAATTCAAGTTTCTTATGCAATTGGTGTTGCAGAACCCACTTCTATTTTTGTTGAAACCTTTGGCACAGGTCATTTGCAAAGCAATGAAATTATTGAATTAATTCAAGCCCACTTTGACTTAACTCCGCAAGGCATCATTGATCATTTAGATCTATTGCGACCTATTTACCGTCAAACCGCAACTTATGGTCATTATGGTCGAGAGGAATTCCCTTGGGAGCGCCTAGATAAAGTGGATGAGTTGAAAAAAGCCTTATAATTACTTTAGCCAGAGCTCTTGGAGCATTGTTGAGAGCTTTGGCAAATCCATATTTAGATTGTTTATACTCCTCTTGAGATAAGTCGTATTCTTATTTTAGATTGTGCTTCTTAGTACGTAAAAACCTACCTCATCAACATTATAGTTTGCTTACCAAGGTCTTCTTCCTGCAAAATAAATGGCATTAAATTTCGCTCTATCTTATACTGATTCTTACATGGTTTGATAAGGATTTTAAATGAATACAGCTAGCGATACGATGCAGAAAAATTTTTTTAGTGATTGTAAAATAGCCGATCCTTCACTCGCTAATTGGGGGCGAAAGGAAATAGCCATTGCTGAAAGTGAAATGCCTGGTTTAATGGCCTTAAGAGCAGAATTCTCAGCCTCACAACCATTAAAAGGTGCGCGGATTGCGGGGTGTTTGCACATGACAATACAAACCGCTGTTTTAATTGAAACCTTATTAGCCTTAGGTGCCGAAGTTCGTTGGTCTTCTTGTAATATTTTTTCGACTCAAGATCATGCTGCGGCTGCAATTGCTGCAAGAAGCATTCCGGTATTTGCCTGGAAGGGGGAAACCGAAGGGGAATATTGGTGGTGCGTTGAGCAAACGATAAAAGGCCCTAATGGCTGGACTCCTAATATGCTTCTAGATGATGGAGGGGATTTAACTCAAATTCTTCATGAAAAATACCCAGAACTATTAGCAGGAATTAAAGGGGTTTCGGAAGAAACAACTACGGGAGTTGCGCGCTTATATGAAATGGCCAAACACGGTCTGCTTAAAATGCCTGCTATTAATGTTAATGATTCAGTGACTAAGTCTAAGTTTGATAATTTATACGGTTGTCGTGAGTCCTTATTAGATGGATTAAAACGCGCCACTGACGTGATGATCGCGGGTAAGGTGGCTTTAATTTTAGGTTATGGTGATGTGGGTAAAGGCTGTGCGCAAGCATTAAGAGGACAAGGTGCTTCGGTATTAATCGCCGAAATCGATCCCATTTGCGCTCTACAAGCTGCAATGGAAGGTTATCGGGTTGTTACTTTGGACGAGGTAGCCGAGCAGGTAGATATTATTGTGACGGCTACAGGTAATTACCATGTTGTTACCCATGAGCATATGAAACGTATGCGTCACCAAGCCATTTTGTGCAACATCGGCCATTTCGATTCAGAAATCGATATTAACAGCTTAAGACAATATAAATGGGAAAACATTAAACCCCAAGTGGATCATGTGATTTTTCCCGATGGAAAACGATTAATAATTTTAGCAGAGGGACGGTTGGTGAATTTAGGTTGTGCTACAGGGCATCCCAGTTTTGTCATGTCTTCTTCTTTTAGCAATCAAGTGTTGGCGCAAATCGAATTATTTCAAAATCCCAAAAAATATAAACATGAAGTCTATGTATTACCTAAAAAATTAGACGAAAAAGTAGCGCGCTTACATTTGGAACGCATTGGGGTTAAACTTACCCAATTAACCGATGAACAAGCTGAATATATTGGAGTGGCTAAAAATGGCCCCTATAAGCCGGACCATTACCGTTACTAAAAAGGATGATTTACTAGCCCCCTGTTTTTGAAGTTTCTTCCTTATGCTCTTAGTTCAGGGCCTTACAATAAAGTAGGGTGCATCTCTAATAGATGCACCCCTGTCTCTGATAGTAATGAAGCTAATCATTTAATTTTAAAACTAACCCCGTGATCATTGAGTTTAGTAGGGTTCTCCTGCATACTGCCTTTTGTCGTATTACTTATAAATAAGGAGATTGAAGTATGCGTTGTAAATCAGTAGTTCTTGCTTTGGGCCTTTTCGCAGTAACGCAAGCGGTATTTGCTGATGCCAAAAGTGATATTAGAATAATTATCAAATATAAAACGCCAAGTATAACTAGTGCCTCGTTAAAGTCGCAAATTGCTTCATCTACCCATTTACCTGTCCGTGTCTTATCACCCATGGCTAATGGTGCTTATTCTTTAATTTTAACAGCCCCCACCGCATCATTAGCTACACAAGATGAATTATTAACACCTATTTTAGCAAAATTACGTCAAGATCCTAATGTTCAATACGCGGTAAAAGACAGAGTAGGACATTTTAAACCTCTCCCTGAACCTAAAATAAATCCTGAATTGAGTAATCTATTATCTCATGACACGCAATGGGATGAATTTACTCGTCCTTCTGGAATAATGCTTGAATCTAAACCTGGCTTAAGGGATGGTGCGTGGGCCTATACTACGGGAAAAACGAAAAAGAAACCGGTTGTGGTGGCGGTTTTAGATACTGGTACCGCTTTAAATGATAGTTTAATCAATAATCTGGTAAAAGATAAAGAAGGCAATGTATGGGGTTGGAATTTTGCCGATAATAATAACAATATCGCTGATGAAACTGGTTCTTATCATGGCACACATGTAGCAGGAACAATCGCAGGTTACGGGAGTGTAATGACCGGTATGGGAGAAGATTTAAAAATTCTCACCGTTAAAATTCCAAACGCGAATGGTATGTTCTACGAAAGTGCAGTGATTAATGGTATTTATTGGTCAGTAGGTTCCTCAGTCCCGAGAGTTCCTGAAAATATACATCCGGCTAAAGTATTAAATATGAGCTTTGGAGTGGATTTAGAACCGGGACGCGAAATTGATTATTGTGATGAGGCTTTACAAGAAGCTGTGTTTTTTGCCCGCAAAAAGGGTGCTGTTCTTGCTGTTGCTGCGGGGAATGACAATGTATGGGAGCATTTGAATGCACCTGCGGTATGTAATGGTACCATTAAAGTTGCCTCAACAGGTCCTGAAGGTTTACGTTCCTATTTTTCTAATTATGGACCTAGTGTAAGTTTTGCCGCACCTGGAGGAGATAAGCGCTATGGTGTTGCAGGAGGTATTTTATCGACCGTAAATCCTGGTGGTGGCTACAATGGTTCAGGTTTTGATTTTTATCAAGGCACGAGTATGGCAACACCTCATGTTGCAGGCGTAGCAGGCTTAGTATTTGATGCGAGCTCCAAAACCTTAACTGCTGAAAAAGTAGAGCAAATCCTCTATACGACTACCCATGATTTTGGTACTAGCACTGATTCTAACAAATCTTGTGTCGGGAAGAAGCCTTGTGGGCATGGAATTTTAGATGCTGAGCACGCAGTTAAAGCTACTTTAGATGATTATGAGTTTTTATTTACCGCTCCAAAACTTACAGCTCTAACAAACAAAGATTGTGCGAAGGGGACCATGAAAGCAATAACCCAGCAAGTGCATATCGATAAGGTACTATGGACAAAAATTACCGATGCCTGTGCTTCAGAAGAGAGTTATCAGCATCCACGCGTGGTTCAAGCCAAAAATGGGGCGATTTATGCTTATTACGGCGAGCTTAGGTATAAGTTGGATCAATCTTCTTTTAGTGACTGCAAGGTAGTGGGCTATGATGGGATTGGTTGCCACGCCTAATGACTAGCGTAGAACGCTTATTGATGGTATTTAAAACAATTAGGTTCATAAAAATGCAGTACTTTATGAGCCTAATAGGGTATCTAATATTTAATTGATTCGTTGTGCATGTGTATTCTTTCCTATCTATACTTCAAAAGAGAAAGGAGAGTATTAATATTATGAGCAAGGAATTCGCTAATAAAAAATTGCTGTTCATCTACTTATTAGTGATAGCGGTGTTCGGTTATGTTATGAAATATATAATGAACATTGTGCTCTCACAACATTTAAGTGCTGAGCGCTATGGTGATTTTAGTATCGCCCTTAAAATCTTAGCACTTACTTCCTCTTTAGCTCTTTTGGGTACCAATTCATCTACCGTGAGATTCATTAGTTCCTATCTACAAGATAAGCGAACTCTAAAACTTAAATCCTTTATTGAATGGAATGTAAAATTAGTTCGCTATTCTTTTTTTATTTGCCTGTTAATTGGTGGGCTTAGTATTGGAATAATGCATGTATTGCATTGGTGGAATTGGAAAGATATAACTTCTTATCATTTAGCAATTTACATGTTATGGGTTACTCCTGTTGCCTCTACTTTTATGCTTCTTGGCAGCTATTTGCTTTGCGCCGAATACTATGTTTTGAAATCCTTTATGGAAAATGCCAAGCCCATCTTAACCATGATACTTTTTTTTATCATGATTTTAGCTAGGTCCGGGGATCTGGAACAAAATTCAGGAAAAATAAGAGCTATTCCCGGTTTGTTAGTTCATTCACCTTACTCTCAGAATGGCTTATCCACAAGTCCATAGGCCAGGAGAGCTTTCATCGTCTCGGATAGGCCTGTGGACCCTGTGGGTAAGCCATGACACACGGGGCTCATACTTGTGGGCTGTGTCCAAAATACATGCTCGCTGGTGTGATGTATCCAAAAGACTGGTGCGGTCTTCGGTTGTTATAATAACTCATGTTACGCACATAAACTTGTAGTTTGACTAAAAAGCATTAGAATTCCGCCCTTAATTTTAGGGAGGGAATTAAATGGATATGCTTGATCTTTATAGTGATTATTTGATTTT
>NZ_RZGQ01000072.1 GCF_003989735.1 Legionella sp. km772
AAATCAAATAATCACTATAAAGATCAAGCATATCCATTTAATTCCCTCCCTAAAATTAAGGGCGGAATTCTAATGCTTTTTAGTCAAACTACAAGTTTATGTGCGTAACATGAGTAAATTAGTTATGTCTTGTTCTTTAGGGTAAGGCGCTGTTAAGAAAATAGAGATGTAATGCTTGCTTTCTTGTGGAAATAAATCGTTGGTGACTGCAAATAAAGTTGGATTGGCAATAATTAAGCCGGTTTCTTCTTTAACCTCTCTGCAGGCGCATTCTTCAAATTCTTCGCCGAATTCTAAATGGCCGCCGGGAGGACCCCAGGTGGCATTGCCATGGCTTTGCTGTCTTTGACCTAGTAATAACTTATCTTGGTCAAAGATTAGCACACCAATGCCTACTCTGGGGTAGTTAGTCTTACTGCTATCCTTCATCGCCTTCTAAGAAGCTTCTTAGTTTTTCTGAGCGAGAAGGGTGGCGTAGTTTTCTTAAGGCTTTAGCTTCAATTTGGCGGATACGTTCACGAGTTACGTCAAATTGTTTACCAACTTCCTCTAAAGTATGGTCAGTATTCATTTCAATACCAAACCGCATCCGTAGAACTTTAGCTTCCCGAGGTGTTAGGGTCTCGAGGATTTCTAGAGTCGCTTCGCGTAATCCTTCCGCTGTAGCCATATCAATAGGTGATTCAATATTGTTGTCTTCAATGAAGTCACCAAGATGTGAGTCATCATCATCGCCTACAGGCGTTTCCATGGAAATAGGCTCTTTAGCAATTTTTAGTACTTTACGGATTTTATCTTCGCTTAGCTCCATCTTTTCTGCTAGTTCTTCAGGTGTTGCTTCGCGGCCTGTTTCTTGCAGAATTTGACGCGAGATGCGATTCAGTTTATTGATAGTCTCAATCATATGAACTGGAATTCGAATAGTGCGCGCTTGGTCAGCAATGGAACGGGTAATAGCTTGTCTAATCCACCAAGTAGCATAAGTTGAAAACTTATAACCGCGACGGTATTCGAACTTATCTACCGCTTTCATCAGACCAATATTGCCTTCTTGAATTAGATCCAAGAATTGCAACCCGCGATTGGTGTATTTTTTGGCAATGGAAATGACTAAGCGTAGATTTGCTTCCACCATTTCTTTTTTAGCACGTCGTGCTTTAGCTTCACCAATGGACATCTTACGGTTGATGTCTTTGATTTCCAGAATGCTGAGATTGTACTCTACTTCAAAAGAAGCAAGCCTTGATTGTAAACGTAGAATTTCCTCGCGATATTCTTCGATGCGAGTTAAATCTAATTTTTTACCATGCTTACTAAGAATCGTTTCCAGCCAGGTTAGATCGGTTTCTTGACCTGGGAAAGTATCAATAAATAATTTTCTAGGAATACGTGCTTTTTCAATACAAAGCCGCATGATACCCCGCTCAAATTCACGTATGTGATTACGTAATTGGCGGAAATGACGAGTTAGGCGATCCACCTGTCTTGAGGTTAACTTCAGTTTTAGAAAGGAGTCAGACATTATCTCCAGCAGCTTTGTCGTTTTGCTGCTGCTTTTTCCATGAGTTTTTAGAGCATTGACTGCGTTTTCAAAAGACTCTCTTAATTCGTCAAAATAAACTTTTGCTTGCTCAGGATTTGGGCCATCATCCACTTCACCTAAACCACCTTCGCCCTCACCATCCTCATCGTCCGAATCTATATCCATAATGACGTTATCTTGCTGAACTTCATCCAGCATTGAACCTATGCTAGAAGCAGGTGCAACTTCTTCATCTGAATCTGCAAAACCACTAATAATTTCACTAAGACGAATTTCTTCGGCATTGAAGCGATCATAATCGTCAAGCACCAGTTGTATTGTCTCTGGATAATGTGCCAAAGATTTAAGAACTTGGTAGATCCCTTCTTCAATACGTTTAGCGATGCGTATTTCACCTTCACGAGTAAGAAGTTCAACAGTCCCCATTTCACGCATGTACATGCGGACAGGATCAGTGGTTCGGCCAGTTTCTTTATCTACAGAAGCAAGTACCATTGCCGCTTCTTCGATATCTGGAACTTCTTCAGTGTTTAATAATAAGGCGAGCTCATCTTCACTTGGTGGCTGTTCAAAAACCTTAATATTCATGCCTTCAAGCATGCTAATAATGACATCAAAATGTTCTGTATCTACTATATTTGGTAATAGATCATTAATTTGACTATAAGTCAGATAACCTTGTTCCTTACCCAGGCTGATGACTTTGGTTATTTGTGAGCTTTGCTGTTCTTGGTCATTCATGGTCATAGGCACTTCTTTTTTAAGGACAATTAGGATTTACAAAAAGTTTTTGATTATAAACTGGCTGGATACAACATGCTAGTCTTTCATTTTTTTTATTTTTCACTGTTCACCTGTTGATGTCGGTTTTTCAATAACTCTTGCAAATTTATTCGTTCACCTTCTGATAATCCCTCTTGTCGTGATTTAGTTATAAATTGTTTTATAATCAATTCCGTATTTTGCTTTTGTAAAAACAAAACAATATCGAGAAATTCTTTGCTAAGTTCTGCTTCGGGTACTTGATGATCCCAAAAAGCTAGCTTACTTATTGCCTCAAAATAGGGCGTTTCTCGCCATGCTTCAATCAGCGATGCCGTATTGGCATGCGGATTACCTTTCAATTGTAGTAGCAATTTCAAAAAAATGTGGTGTTCATGATCATTAAATAAATTTAAATTGATCTTTTGCGCATTAGGTTGATAAAGTTCAGGGTATTGTAAGAGGAGTGCAATCGCAATTCTAAGTGGGGTTCGCGCTATGTTTGAGTTTTGCTCTATCGGTTTAAGTTCGGATGAGGTGCTGTTAAGGAGTAAGCTTAAACGATGGGTATCAATATGGGTTAGTCGAGATAAATCATCGAGCATTAATTGCTTATAAGGGCTTTCTTCTATTTTTTCTAATAAGGGTTTCGCCGCATTAATTAACTGGGTCTTTCCGGCAGGGTTGGTTAAGTTAATCTCCTTTGCCAAAGTATCAAATAAAAGGCGATGCAGAGGAATAGTGCTTTTAAAGCGCTCTAAAAAAGACTCTTTGCCTTCTTCCCTCACTAAACTATCAGGGTCATGCCCATCAGGTAAAAACATAAAGCGTACATCAATTCCACTGCCTAAATGAGATAAACAGCTTTCTAAACCTCGCCATGCTGCTTGTTTACCTGCAGCATCGCCATCAAAGCAGAAGACAATTTGTTTACAGTGTTTTGCTAAAAGTTGAATATGATAAATGCTAGTGGCTGTGCCTAAAGTGGCTACTGCATTAGAAATCCCGTGCTGAGCTAAGGCAATAACATCCATATAGCCTTCAACGACAATGATAAACTCGGGGTTTTTCTGTTGCGATAAGAGTTGATGCAAACCATATAATTCACGGCTTTTCTGAAAAATTACGGTTTCAGGAGAGTTTAAATACTTAGGTTTTTGGGAGGCATCAAGTACTCGACCGCCAAATCCAATGATTCGCCCGTGGCGATCATGAATGGGAAACATAATTCTATTGCGGTAACGATCGTAGAGCTTTCCCTCGTCGGTTTTTATAAGCATACCGGTATTAATTAATTCAGTACGGGCACGATTAAAGGTTTTTTCGAGCTGGTGCCAGCCTTCAGGGGCAAAACCGAGTTGATATAATTTAGCAATAGCACCACTTAAGCCGCGGTTTTTTAAATAATTAATCGCCGCTTGACCTTCATATTTTAATTTTTTTTGATAGTAAACCGAAATTTCAGCGAGTAATTTATATAAATCATTTGCGGCATTATTTTTTTCATTATTCCCATCGCGGGGGACAGTCAGTCCCAATCGCGTGGCTAAAATTTCAATTGCTTCAGGGAAGTTATGATTTAAATAATTCATCACGAAACTAATAGCATTGCCGGAGGCACCACAGCCGAAGCAATGATAATATTGTTTGCGTGCTACCACATTAAATGAAGGGGACTTTTCATGATGAAAAGGGCAACAGGCGACATGACTGCTACCTCTTTTTTTTAAAGGAACATAACTATCGACTAATTCCACTAAATCCGTGCGGCTAAGAAGCTCATCAATGAATGGCTGTGGTATTAAGCCAGACATCTTTCTAGCTCAATTTAGCCTTGATAAGCGCACTGACTTGAGACATATCGGCTCTTCCTTGCAGCTTAGTTTTTAATTGCCCCATGACTTTACCCATATCAGCCATTTTTTCTGCGCCAGTATTAGCAATAGCCTCGTTAATTAATAGCTCAATTTCAGCGGCAGATAAGGGCTCGGGCATATATTTAGAAATAACGGTTAATTCGTATTGTTCTTGCGCCACTAAGTCATCACGGTTTGCTTTCTCATATTGGGCAATAGATTCTTTACGTTGTTTGGTCATTTTATCTAAAATGACTAACATACGTTCTTCGTCTACTTCAATGCGTTCATCCACTTCAATTTGCTTTATAGCGGCAGTAATAAGACGTAGAGTATTAAGAAGCGCCTTATCTTTCGCGCGCATTGCATCTTTTACATCGTTATTAAGTTGTTCTTTAATAGACATGTTTCTTCCTCAAACGCAAAAGGCCACATAATGTGACCTTGGCAATCTTTTTGATTCTAATAGCCTGATTAAAATGAATCAGTGCTAAGTAAACAACAGCAATTACTTACGTCTGTGTTTTGTACCACGTCGTGATGCAGACGTATCACGAGAAATCTTTTTCAAATGACGTTTGACTGCAGCGGCTTGTTTACGTTTACGTTCTGCGGTTGGTTTTTCATAAAACTCACGACGACGTAATTCAGTTAAAATACCGGCTTTTTCACAAGAGCGCTTAAAACGGCGCAATGCATATTCTGGGTTCTCGCCTTCTTTTACGCGAACTGTAGGCATTAAACGTATCCTCTGGTTATTTGATCTTATAGGTGGGCAATTCTAGTGCTAGTTGAAGCAGCCGTCAAGTTTAATCTTCTAACTTTTGCATAAATTTTATTGAACTGTATTAATTAATTCATAATAAAGCAAAAAAAGCACAACTCAAATTGATTAGCGAAACTATATTATCTACTTATGATATAATCTCCCTTTATAAATCGAGTTGTTTTGGGGTAAGTATGCGGGTATTAGGTATTGAGTCTTCTTGCGACGAAACCGGTGTGGCTATTTATGATTCGAAGGATGGATTATTAGCCCATGCCCTACATTCACAAATTGCAACGCATCGCACCCATGGTGGTGTAGTTCCGGAACTTGCTTCCCGGGATCATGTGAATTATGTTATTCCTTTAGTTGATGAAGTATTAGCCACGGCTCAGCTAAATAAACAGGATCTTGATGCTATTGCTTACACTGCCGGCCCAGGACTTATTGGCGCTTTGTTAGTAGGCGCATCTTTTGCTAAAAGTTTTGCTTATGGTTTAGGAGTCCCAGCTTTGGGAGTTCATCATTTGGAAGCACATATTTTAGCTGCGCAAATGGAAACACCGAGTTTAGATTTCCCCTTCATTGCGTTATTAGTTTCAGGCGGCCATTGTCAGTTAATTGCAGTCAAGGCTTTAGGCGAATATGAATTGTTAGGTGATACCTTAGATGATGCGGTGGGAGAAGCCTTTGATAAAACAGCAAAATTAATGGGTATCCCTTATCCGGGCGGGCCTGTTTTAGCAGCACTTGCTGATCAGTGTGAGACCACTCCCTATCGTTTTCCTCGTCCCATGACCGATAGGCCGGGGTTAGATTTTAGTTTTAGCGGACTTAAAACCTATGCTTTAAATACCTGGAACCAAAGCCAAAAAGAAGAAAAAGATCGCATGGAGATTGCTAAAGCTTTTCAACACGCCGCAGTAGAAACTTTAATTATTAAATGTAAAAGAGCTATTGAGCAAACTGGTTGTACTCGACTGGTGGTTGCTGGCGGCGTTGGTGCTAATAAAGCATTACGTAAGGCGCTTCATGACTATCTTACAACAATCAAGGGAGAAGTTTTTTTCCCAGCTTTAGAATATTGTACGGATAATGGGGCTATGGTCGCTTATGCTGGATGTTTGCGTTTACTACAAGGTGAGCGAGATCCCAGTGATGGGGTATTCGTAAAAGCACGCTGGAGTTTGGCTAATTTAAGTGACTAAGCAGGGCAAAGGAATCTAATTGTAAAGAGTTGATAACGGAACATCCTGTATTCCGTGCATTATTCCGTATCTAGTCCCTATCCTCATGCAAAAGTGTATGTATATCGAACATAACGATCAATAAGAGGGTAATTCGGTGGGCTTAACTGTGCACTAGTTAGATGCCTTTGCCTGCTAACTAAAGGCTAAAATGGACAAATATAATGCTTTTTGTTATCCTTTGATTTTTTTGAGGTTTTTAAATGACAAATGATGAAGGCTTATCCCCAGCCGTGCTTAGACGTCAACTATCAGTAACTTACACTCACAACGGGGTCCAAACCTCGGATGATCCTGATTCTTACGAAGGGGAGGAGCGCAGATCTCATCAAAAATCACTGCTGAGAGACCATCCCAATACCGGCTATGCTGATGCTATTGTTCGTACAACGCGGCCTACCTTTTTCCAGCCCTTTGCTAGGGTCTCTGACTTTTTGGAAACCGTTTTAGATCCGATTATAACTCCTACCTATTTGGCCTTTAAAAGTTTAAATTATTTATTCCATGTGGTGAAAAATGCTTTAAGTTTCCTTATTGATGGTGGATTTGCGTTATTAGTTAGACCCTTCAGCAAAAAAAACAGTGAGATATCCTTTAATCTTGCTGCAATGGACTTTATGGAAATGCGACATAATTTTTTACGGTCTGTAATTTATGCTGTGGCGAGTGTTTTATCGTTTATTGATAATTTTGTAAAGTTATTTACTCGTACTAGTGCATCTTTAGTTGAGCCCATTCTTGGATCAGCTGAGGATGAAAGCACCTGCTCTATGTCTTTTAATAGCTAAGCTCTATCCACACCTTAGCTCAACAATGCTTGAGCTAAGGCTTATCCTATATTTTTAGGGATGTCTGATGAATTAAACGAGATAGTGGTGTTACTCATGTCTTTTATTTCATTGTCCGGCTGATGTTTAATATAAAAATAAATAGCAAGAACAGCTAAAGCAACAATGACAATGATAGCAATAATCCCAATATACTCATTGATTAAATCTTTTTTGTTCATGATCTTCTCGCTATAAGTCTTTTCCTATAATTATGGTTCTTCGCAGGCTCCAGGGATTAAAATTCTAATGCTTTTTTAAGTACTTGTGCACAACCTTGTAAAGCTTCTTTTTCTTGTTCAGACATCACAGGCATAAACACTTGCTCAACTCCATTTCTTCCTAGCACACTTGGAAGTGACAAAGTGACCCCGAAATCTTGTTGATAGCTTCCAATAGGAATGATTGCCTGTTCATTCCTAAGAATGATTTCAGTAATGCGTGCACAGACCATTCCTATGCCATATTGGCTGGCATTGTTGCCTTCAATAATACTAATGTTGGCATATTTTACTTCATGTTCAATGTGCTCTTTTAGCTTTTGCTGCTCGTTGCCTAGTAAGGAGCTTAAGGGTTGACCGCCGAGATTTACGGAAGACCATAAAAATACTGACGAAGTTCCATGCTCACCGATAACAAAGGCATGCACATCAGCGGGGTTAATTTTAAAATGCTGTGCTAAATGGAAGCGAAAACGTAAGCTATCTAAATAGGTACCCGCACTTAATACATTTTTATGGCCAGCAAGTTGTAGTGCTACATCTGCAAGTGGATCGGGTGGATCGGTCACAATCAAAATAATCGCATCTGGGGCGTTTTTTACTAATTGAGGAATCAGCTCTTTAAATATCTCTGCATTAGTTTTTAGTAGTTTGAGCCGGCCTACTGGATCATGGCGATCAGTAGCGCCGCCGGTTTTTTCATTAACTCCTGCAGTGACCATGATTAACTGAGCGTCTTCTAAATCAGGATAATCACCAGCTCTTATTGTGGTCCTTGGGGAAAGTAGGGCGCCATATTGCATATCGGTAGCTACCGCTTTTGCTAGGCTTTGAATTCTATCAACCAAAATAATTTCTCGTGCGCAGCCCCGCATCAAAGTTGCCATAGCACAGGCCTTACCTACGCCTCCGGAACCTATTATCCCAATTTTCATGATTTCCTCATTAAGCCATCAAAATTTCTATTGATTATAGCTCAGATTAACATGAAGCAGGCGCTTGCTTTTTAACCGGCAAAATTTGTAAGTGGAGATGGCAAATTGAGGCTCTCCTAAGTTGTCTTCATTATTAGCGGCTGGTTTTTATGGTTGGCATGGTTTTTGAATAGGATCTCTTATCAATGATAGGGAGATTAACCATGATTAACAAAAGCCTGTTTTTCAAAAGTTTGCCTTTAGTTGTGTATGTAGGTATTTCATTGTTCCATAGTTTGAGTGTTTTGTTTTAGAATTTATTTTGTTAATTTTGATCAGCTAGGTACAATGCTCCTCTAGATATGGTGTTTTAAACCATAGAGTAAAGAGATTATGAGCAACCCCTATTTTAATTTAATTCGTACTGTCTGGTCCAATGCCCTTCCTTGGCGGCGAGCGATTGTAGGCTATTACTTAGCCTTTATTATCGCTCAAGGCTTTATGAGTTTAAGTCCTTACGCGTTTGGGCGAACTATCGATCTCTTACAAACTTTTAGCCAAGACAAATTTAAAGAAGTTCTTTTTTGGCTTTTTTTTGGCGTGGCTTTGGTTCCTTTATTTTGGTTGTTTCATGGGCCTGCGCGCGTAGTAGAAAGAAAAATAGCCTTAAAAATTCAACAGGCTTTTCGCATTAATTTGTATGAGCAATTAACCCATCTACCCTTAAAATGGCACCAAGATCATCATTCTGGGAATATTATAACGCGTGCTAATCGTGCTATTACTGCTTTATATCGTTTTGCGGAAGATCAATTTATTTATATTGAAACCATCGTGAAGTTCATAATCTCTATTGCCTTTTTGCTGTGGATCTCGGTGCCAGTAGGAGTAGCCAGCCTATTCAGTTGTATTTTGGCTACTTCGGTGGTTATCGCCTTTGATAAGAAGTTGATTCCTTTGTATAGCGAAGAGAATGAGGTCGATAATAAATTGGGGGCGGTATTTTTTGATTATATTAGCAATATGACTACTATTCTCACTCTTAGGCTAGGTGATCTAACCCGCTCTAATTTATGGCAGCGTATTTTGGCCTATTGGCCTTTTTTTAATAAAGAAGTCGTTTTAAATGAAGTTAAATGGTTTGCGATGGGTATTGCTCTGTCTGCCATGCAGTCCCTAATTCTTATCGTTTATATTGTTTATAGTTTAAAAAAAGCGGATGCAGTTTTAATTGGAACCATTGTCATGATTTTTAGATATCAATGGGACCTCAGTGAGGTGTTTTTTAATTTAAGTGCTCATTATAGTGATTTGGTGCATAAGGATACAGACATCCAGGGCTTAAAACCGATTTTAGAAGATATCGAAAAACTAGCTCATAACCCTATTGGCGCAGCTTTAGCGAAGGAGTGGCATACCCTCTCAATCCATTCCCTAAGCTTTCATCATGCCGGCCACTCTCGTGCGGGTAGAATAAAAAATATTCAATTTAAATTCAAAAGAGGAGAAAAAATCGCCTTAATAGGAACGAGTGGGGCAGGTAAAAGTACTTTACTTAATTTATTATCAGGACTTTATACACCAGAGCAAGTCCACTTGCACATTGATAATAGTTCTTTTAATACCTTAGAACCGATACAAGCAATTACTACCCTCATTCCTCAAGAACCCGAACTTTTTGAAAACACTATTCTCTTTAATATAACGATGGATTTAGAAGCCAAACCTGAGGAAATCACTGAGGTGGTCCATTTAGCGGGATTTGCACCGGTACTAAACACTCTCCCTTCTGGTTTAGCAACTGACATTCGCGAAAAGGGTTTAAATCTATCGGTGGGACAAAAACAACGCTTAGCGTTAGCGCGAGGTTTATTTGCTGCTCGTTTCAGCTCTCTTATTCTAATGGATGAACCTACTTCAAGCGTTGATTTGGGCACTGAGAAAGCTATTTTATCCGGCATTATAGATACATTCACCGATGCGGCAATGATTGTATCTTTGCATCGGCTGCATTTATTACCCAAATTCGATCGCATTATTATGCTCGATCACGGTGAAATTATTGCCGATGGTACTACCGAAGAGTTACTAAATACCCCAGGGCCTGTGCAGGCCTTATGGCATAAATATCAAATTAATTAAGGATATGAACATGAAATTAGCAATAGGGTTGTTATTAGGCGTGTTTGTTAGCAATGAAGGGCTTGCGCAAGCAACGACCCGAATTGAACAACTAAATAATGATAAGGTTACCGTTTGGAAAACCTTAGTCTATCCTTCCGATCAACAAAAGCTACCCATGCATCGCCATGAGCACGATCGTGTGGTTGTAGCATTAACCGATGGGGAGTTTAAAATAACTAATGATCAGGGCAAAATACACTATTGGAAGTTAGAAAAAAATAAGGCTTATTATCTAGCTCGCGATCCTGTTGATGAACTACATAATGACGAGAATATAAGCAATCATGTCATTAAGGTCATGGTCATTGAGTTAAAGAATTGATTATTTGAACGCCTTGGAAAACCTAGCAAATCTAAATAAAGACATAAGCGTTTACACACCTATTAATAATTTTGCTAATCAAACTATCGTGATTGCGAACGAAGGGAGGCAAGCAAGAACAGAGTCCTAACGAAACATCAAAAGGAGGTCGCTTCGCCAAGACTCTTAAGGCCCTGCTTTTTTGATGCACACAAACATCAAGGATCGCCGGCCTGGTGGAGATTATATTTTCAAGTCGGTTAATTTATTTATTAACAACAACCCGTATTGCTTGCAATTTCAGCGTAGCATTATCCATATAATGCTTGTTTTGAGTAATTTCTTCAGCAATAAAATGAAGCTCTTCATCACGAACAGCAGGGTTTACTTTTTGAAGTGCTTCTAGGCGTTGCAATTCATATGTCATCTGTTCATGCATCTTTTTTTGCGCATTTTGGATGGTTTCTGCCATTTGTTGTTCTGCCAGCTTATTGCTATGTTGTAAAATTGTTTCAATAGTGGAATGAATTTGTTTCACAATAGGGTAGCCAAGGTGTCGTTTAACGGGCTGGCACATGGCGTTGAGCTGGTTAAAATCTAAAATTTTAGATAAATTCTTACCGCTGACATCCATTAATAGTCGAATAGGGGTTAAGGGTACAAAACGATCTAATTGTAAATATTTCGGTGCGGCGCAATTAATAGTATAAAAGCTTTCTAAAAAGACCGTCCCGACGGGAATGCTTTTTATAGAAATAGTAGTAACGATCGCATTACCTAAATCACTATCTAAGGTCATTTCCATGCTTTCATGAACCATCGGATGTTCCCAACTGAGAAATTCGATGTCCTCATGAACTAAGGCTTTAGTTCGTGAATAGGTAACCACCGTGCCATCCTCGTTTAATCCAGGAAAATGACTGGTGCGCATATGCCCTGTGGGACGAAGGATTTCAGTATTCTCGGAATGATGCTCGTGTTCAATCCCGTATTCTTGAAATACTTTGGCCATGTACGTTTCTAACTCGAGGACATTCTCCTCAGCTTCTATTTCTGCAATTAAGGTATTAGCGATTTCAATATTGCACGAATTCATTTCAAGCAATTTATCACGCCCTTCATGTAATTTTTGATTAAGCTCGGTTGTGTATTCTTTAGTTGCTTTAATTAATTGCTCTAATTGTTCAGAACTGTGTTCATTGTTTTCGATCAAGGGGTTTAATTGAGGGGCAAAATGCTGGTAAATAGAAAAACCTACAGAACAACTTTGCTCAAAAAGATTAATACCCTCATGGTACCAGCGGAATAATAACTCCTGTGCTGTTTGGCTTAAGTAGGGTACATGAATTTCAATATCATGCCGTTGACCAATGCGATCTAGCCGGCCAATCCTTTGCTCTAAAAGATCTGGATTTAAGGGTAAATCAAATAAAACTAGATGATGGGCAAATTGAAAGTTTCGGCCTTCACTGCCGATTTCAGAACAAATAAGCGCTTGTGCACCGTTTTCGGTTTCGGCAAAATATTCTGCTGCGCGATCTCTATCAATAATCGATAAACCTTCATGAAAGGCCGTACTACGAATTCCAACTTTTAATTTTAAATGATTTTCTAAGGCTATAGCAGTTTTAGCCTTGGCACAAATTACTAATACTTTCTTGGGAAATAAATGGTTAATCTGCTCCACGAGCCAATTAACCCTTGGATCATGCTCAAGCCAAAAACCATTTTCTTGTAAAGCTTGTTCTGGATAGAGGGGATCAATGCTTTTTAATTGATAAAGCGAACTATAAATTGGCGGACAGGGGAGGGGATAATAATGCAGTTTTCGCTCAGGGAAACCTTGAATTGCAGCACGCGTATTGCGGAATAATACTCGTCCGGTTCCATGTCTATCTAATAAATCTTTGATAATGGCTTGTACATCCTCAGTCTCACAATCCCCTAAATAGGTGCTTATTTGAGTGTAAAGTTCTTTATTTAAGGGTTCGTCTGGATGTTTATCTTTATGCTCTATTAGCTTTTGTACTAATTCATTAATCGCTTTATATTGTTCTTCCTCCCTTTTAAAACGAGAAAAATCATAAAAACGGGAGGGATCTAATAAACGCAAACGAGCAAAATGACTTTCAATCCCGGCCTGCTCGGGTGTGGCAGTTAACAATAATAAACCTTTACTTTGCGCTGCTAGTTCTTCTACATAAGCATATTCTGGACTTACAGCAGTTTCAGACCATTCGAGATGATGCGCTTCATCGACAATCATCAGATCCCACTGCACTTCTAAAGACTGTTGGTGCGCTTCTTTATGATGCATTAAAAAATCGAGGCTGCATAATATGAGGTCTTCAGTTTCAAACGGATTGGCTTGATTATTGGTTTTGGTCCAGTTGAACTCTTCCTGTTCAGCTTCGTCTAATTCTGACTCCACTTCATTTAAACGGTCGTAACGATTTTGATCCATAATCGTAAAATGTAAATTAAAACGACGAATCATTTCCACCAGCCACTGATGAATTAAGGCTTCAGGGACGACTACCAATACTTTTCGAGCACGGCCCGTATGAAGTTGGTAATGCAAAATCATCCCTGCTTCAATTGTTTTGCCCAGTCCCACTTCATCAGCGAGAAGCACTCGAGGTGCATAGCGTTGTGCTACTTCACTTGCGATATAAACTTGGTGCGGAAGGTGATTGGTTCTTGAGCCTAAGAGTCCTCTAACTTTAGATTGCTGCAAACGATTTAAATGATTAAGGGTTTCAATTCTTAATTTAAAGGCTTCGATTTTATCCAAAAGACCACTAAAGAGTCGTTGTTCTGGGGTATTGAGTTTGATAAAACAGTTAAGCGAGATTTCCGTAATGTGGAACTCTTCTCCTGTTTCGTCAACGCCAGAATAAATGAGTAAACCTTGGTGTTCATTGACAGCAGTAACGGTAAGCTTTTGCTGCTCATTGGTGTTGATTTCTTCACCTTCTTTAAAGATGATCCGACTTAAGGGTGCATTATCAATGGCGTAAATACGTTCTTCTTCAGCAGCAGGGAAGTTAATGCTTACTTGCCTTCCTTCTAACCTAGTAATAATACCTAATCCTAATTGTGATTCAGTGTTACTTATCCAACGTTGGCCAATTGTAAATGTCATTCAATGTTCCTGTAAGTCTAAACCTTATAATTGTATCAATTTTTGTTATAATAGCCATTAATTTCACATTTGCAGACCTAAATTTTAATTGTCATTTTATGAGTAATGTAGTTATTTTTTATAAAACATGATCATTAATTGACATTTTTGGTGATGACTGTATTATATGAAATTTAAACTATATTGAGGAAAACTATGTTATTGCGTGGATTAAGACGGGCAGCAATGCGTTTAGAACAGCTTAGTCATTCGCTTCCTCTGGCGAGCTTGGCACGGAGGTATCTTTTTAAAGCCTGAATTTAGCTCCATAATGAGTAGGCCAATTCCTAGTGAAAATTCGGTGGCAGCTGATGTTCTTACTCCTAATCCTGCGGTCAAAATTAATGCTCTAAAAGCAGCAGAGCTAATTAAAAAGGATTTTTTAACCAGTCATCACTATTATGCAAAACAACAATCTTTAGACGGCATTAATCATGTCATCATCTATCATAACGCTACCCTTAGTTTATTTGAAAAAAAATTCGATGGCTCTTTGGTGGAGCTGGTAAACGCAGTTACTCCTGCTTTGCAAACTGCTTATAATGTTGTGAAATCTATCGCCCATCTTTCTGTATGGTTAACTATTATTTTAGATTCCATCGTTGCAAAAAATGAAAAAGATAATAAACATTTAACCGAGCTTTTAAGTATTAAAGCGCACTTAGCTCTTTTAACTAAATGTGATGATAAATTAATTGGCAGCGAATTATTAGCTCTTAGCCAAATGAATGAGTTGATTGATAAGATTATAGACGTTAGGTCTATTAAAGAAATTCAAAAAATACAAAAACAGTTTTTGTTAACCATGTCGACGGCTAATGTGCGGTATTCTCAAAGAGCAACGGAATTGCAACTGACTGGCTTGGAAGAAATCCTTACTACCTGGTTAACAGCATATAAGCTTAACTTAAAAAATAGCCGGGTCTTAGTAGTTTGTGCCCATGGTCCTAAACAAGACTTAGTCGAAACTCAGTATTTCAACCATTTATATAAACGATTTGGTTTATTTGATGCAGAGCAGCTGGGTTATATAATTCCTGTACCCATGTTGACCGAGCAATTAGCTAACATAGATCATGAACACTTGCTTAATTTTTTAAGACGGCATCAAATGAATGCGCAAATTGGTAGACAAATGTTGGATGATCCAACAGCCATGAATCGAGATGTCCTCGGCCAATACGCCCCTGCGGTGTTAAAAAAACAATGTCCTATCCAGCAAATTTCCGCTGTGGTGGGTACTTTTTTTGCCACCACACCGAAAGACAGGGGCTTGGATTCTCAAGATCCCGTTCCTCCTTCCTTAAAATAATATAACTGGGTTTTAATGTGCTATGTTTTAAAATCAAGTCCATGATTTTTTTAGTTATTTACTCATGTTACGCACGGTCAATTTTAAGCTGCCATATTTTTAAGCTCCTGCCAAGCAATCTGGTTCGCTCTAAGAATCAATTTGTACTTAATAGCAAAGTGATTTAAATGAGTTTTT
>NZ_RZGQ01000073.1 GCF_003989735.1 Legionella sp. km772
TGGAAAATCAAATAATCACTATAAAGATCAAGCATATCCATTTAATTCCCTCCCTAAAATTAAGGGCGGAATTCTAATGCTTTTTAGTCAAACTACAAGTTTATGTGCGTAACATGAGTTCCTTAGCTGAATTTTCAATGTTCAAGAAATTAATTAGTACAAGGAGGTCATCATGACTAATCAATTTAAACCATCCCAAAAAGATGTAACTAGGAATAAAGAATCCACAAAAGCTGAAAAGCGCTTGAATGTAGGTGTGGGTCATAAAAATCCAATAACTACCAAATCTCCTGATATAAACAAGGAAGTAAAAAATCCTAAGTAGTGATAAGTAATTTTTAAACCTTTGATTACGGCATAATCCGGTATTGCTTTTGGAGCTTCCCATTCTTCTGCAGTACCGGATTATTATTTTACAGGAAGAGTCTAACAAGCTCTTGAATTGTTTTTAGCAGTTCATCGCAATATTAAACCTTTATCTTTTAGGGTAATCAAGAACTGATATCTTTGTTTCCAGCGCGTATTCTTTATTAACAAGTTGTTAATCTACAAGGAGATGCAAATGGATAGAGATATACGCCCGGAAAATCCCATACAAAACTTAATTAACTCCAATTTTAAACTCTTAAAAAACATTCCGCATTGGGGTTCTACAGGCTTGATGCCCTCCCCATTGCTAGAGCGATCTATCAATTTATGGGCTGAAAATAGTCAAATTACCATTGAATACATGCAAGATCTCTTTGAAAACTTCCAGATGGCTTGGCTAGATAATGAGGAAGGGAATGAGCCGCAAAAAGGATATAAGCATGACCATGAAGAAATTGATAGAGCAAGAACTGGCAAAATAAAAAACAAAAGAAACAAAACAAGCGCTAATGCACAAAAGTAGAACACTAATCGTTCATCTGAACATGCCACCTTTAATAAACAATAGTTGCAACTAAAAATAAGGATTTTCTTATGACTATTAATTTCTCAAATTTATTATTAAATAAAGGGGTACCCCTTAATAAACAAAAATTTACTTGGAAAGAATTAGCTGATAAGCCTATCTCGAAATTAGACGATGATGCCTTTACCCGCGTCCGGATAATACTGATGAATGGGATCGAGTTGGACGCTCTACGCTTAAAGCATTTTTTAGCTAGGTTTAATAAAGAGATTCAGCTTCCTTTAGCGGAGATAAGAAGAGTAGAGCAACATCAAGCGACCTTAATTAATTGGCTGCTCTCTGCAGATCACTCCCCTATCGAAACGACCATTGCTTATGAGCAAGTTGCCATTGAGGTGACCGCCGCAGTAGCGCAAAGTGAACCTGATCCTTATCAAGCGCAAACCTATCGCTTCGGGCTGCTAGAAGATTTCGATCATCTTTATCGCTATGCGGCCTTATTAGATAGATTAGAAGGAAAAGATGCGAATAATATTTTACAAGGCTATACCGATATTATTCCGGGCCGTGTTACCAGCGAACACCATCGAGCTCCTCAAGATGATTTAAGAGAGTCTTATAATAAACATAACGCCACTCTTATCACAAAGATCCATGCAGCAATGATTACGGGTGCGGAATATCAAACCCATGATTATTATATGAATATCGGACCCACTTTTGCTGATCCCGTGGCAAGACAGCTTTATGCAGAAATTGCCTCTATAGAGGAGCAACATGTTACCCAATACGGCTCGCTGATGGACCCCGATGAAACCATTATGGAAAAATGGCTTATCCATGAAGCCACTGAGGTCTATAACTATCTAAGTTGTATGGAACAAGAAACAAACCCCCGTATTAAAGCGATATGGGAGCGATTTCTTGATTATGAATTAGGCCAGCTCCATGAAGCTTGTCAATTTTTTAAAAAAATTGAGCAAAGGGATCCGCAGGAATTATTGCAAGGAAACTTACCTAAAATGGTTGAATTTAAAAGCCAGCGGGCTTTTGTGCGGAAAGTTTTAGAAAAAGAAGTTAATTTGCGCGCAGACGGAATTAACTATGTCGATAAATCCCAAGAGAGTGTAGCTTCCCTCAAATATAGAAAACAACTCAATTCAGCCGGTGTTCCTGCGGAAATAATATCAGCAGGATATACATGGAAACCAGGCACTGAATTAACTATTAATTAAGGGGTCGAAGATGGATAAATTAAACATGGATGTAATTAATTGCACCGGGGCTCAATTCTCCCCCACTAATAAAAAGAAAATGTTAGAAGCGGTAAAAAAATATCCGCCTGATATTGAGGGCGATGCCTTTGTTTTAGCTAAGGAACGTGTGCAAAAGTGCAAAGAAGCAGATCCTATGGGAACCGTTGCCCTGTATAACGTCATGAAGAATAATCATAAAGATTTATCACCAGATAGTGAAATTTTTTTAGATAAATTAGGTGAACGATTGGCTTATGAGCGCTCTGGAGTACGGTTTTATGAAGCAGCTATTGCTAAGGCCGATGCTTTTAAAAGAAAAGACTTAAGTAAGGAAATGCTCCACATTAAGGAAGAAGAAGTACAGCATATGGTTTTAGTTAGTCAAGCAATTACACGCTTAGGGGGCGATCCTACCGAGATGACACCTTGTGCTGATCTTAGCGGGGTAATGGGCCAAGGATATATGCAAGTGCTTACTGATCCTAGAACCAATATTGCGCAAACTTTAAATACCTTGTTGTCCATTGAGCTAACGGATAATGCGGCTTGGGAGCTTTTAATTAATTTAGCTCTTAAAAATGACCAGGAGAAAATTGCTCAGCAGTTCCAAACTGCCTTGGAGGAAGAAGAAAAACACTTAATTATAATTAAACACTTATTAGAAAATGAATTGCAAATAACTAATAAATTTTCTTAAACATTTGAAAGGAGATACTCGGTGAAAAAGAATAATCAAAGCGGAAAAGCTTATAAAGAATTAGGTGATTTGGGTTTAGGCAAATTAAAGCCCACTGATGTGGTAAATAAGGCTAATAATAAAGAGAAGAAAACCTATGAAAAAAGGCCCGAGCAAAACCCAGGGAAAGCCCTTTAGCTCCAGTAATTTAAACTTGAGCTGACCTGCAGACAGTTCTGAAAACAGGTCATGGTCAGATCAAGTTTGAACTACTACCACTTAGAGAGAGTGAGTTTCACCTCAATTCCATCCCATTCATCCTGAATTAAGTCAGGCCATTAATAATCGGTTTTTAATCTGTAAAATAATGTAATTCGAGTACACTTTATAGCCAAGCTATAAAAGGTAAAATAATTTAGCCATTCCTTTTTATATCTTTTTCCTTTTGGCCTTTTTTATCAATACCGCCTTGTCTTTGGCCTCTTTTATCTGTTTCATGCTCAATAGGACGTTTTATATCCTGCTCATTTTGGTGACGATAAGATTCATTATCTTTGAGTTTTTCCTTGTTCATAGTAATCCTCATTACATAGGAGTCATTAAATATACGATCCGTTATTACTACAGCAGGCCGAATTAATTAAAGATAAAATTAAAGGGCCGAAGCCCTTTAATTGTTTTTTATTATTTTATTTTCCCCCATGTGAATTCTCACCACCTTTTTTTCTATCTTCAGTAGTTAAGTTAGAACCTCTGCCACCACCATGGGAGCTTTGCCCACCTTTGCGGCCTTTTTCACTCATATCTTGTTTTGCCGCAGCTTTTTTTCCACCTTCTGTTGTTCCAGTCATCATATTCTCCTTAAGAATGTTTAATATTTTTACAATTCTAAGTCTAGTTCGTAGAGAATATCTTTCTATAATATGTTTCCTTAATTTATCGAGGTTAACTGGGAGAAATAATTAATTAAATTAATATAATACAGTGAGTTATGTACGGTATGCCTATACAAAACGTTTAGGACTATTGGCCTATTAGGCCAATAGTCCTTAGCCCAATTAATTGGGAACCTCCTCTTTTATAACCTGTTGCTTTTGTTTTCCTAAACCAGTGATACTCAACTCCACCGTATCGCCAATTTTTAAATACTTATCTTCGCCCCAAGATTTGGCATTGCCGGGCGCCGAGCCCATTGAAATCACATCACCGGGATAGAGAGTAAAGAATTGACTTAAATAAGCAATAATTGTTTCATCATCATTAATATAATCATTCGTTTTAAAATCTTGCCTTAACTCGCCATTGACCCATAACTGTACATGGAGATCTTTGGAGTTAGGGATTTCATCGCGAGTCACTAAATAAGGACCCAGGGGCGCTGCATTATCAAAGCCCTTCCCTTTAGTATATTGTTTATCAAGCGTCTCGAATTGCCAAAAACGCTCGGATAAGTCATTAACACAGGTATAACCTAGAATATGTTCCTTCGCATTTTCCTTTTTAATATATTTCCCCTTTTTACCAATCACAATTCCAAGTTCAGCCTCCCAATCTAATTTTTTAGTTAAAGGGGTAAATAAAATAGGGTCATTAGGACCACAAACGGCACAAGAAGGCTTTAAAAAAACCATCATTTCATTATTATCAAGTGGCTTTGCCCCCATTTGTTGGGTATGTAGTAAGGAGTTATAACCAATACAAATGAATTTTCCCGGTTGATTTATACAAGATGCGATCCGAACATTCTCAACAATTGGGAAATTTGCGCTATTGAGATGCTGCAAAGCTGAGATCTTATCCAAAGTACTTGGACTAAGATCGCTAATAAAGGACGAAAGATCCCGTATTTGCCCTTCCTCATCAATTAAGCCTGCTCTCTCCTTTCCGGCCTCACCAAAACGTAATAACTTCATAACTACACCTCCTGTTTTGTGTAGTATAGCATTTTAGGTAGAGAGATAAATTTATCTATTTTACAAGGCAGAGTGGAGAAAAATAATAAAGCCGCCTATCTTAAGTAGTATAAGAATATTAAAAGGATAATAACCATGACACAGTTTCCACGGATGGGGGCATTTTTAGCCACTCTATTTATTGCCACATCAATTCACGCGGCGGACAAATTAGGGATGCGAGGAGGACGGTATTGCGAAGTTATTATAGGCACCTCGCTGACCAAATATGCGGTCTATAATACCTGGGGATTAAATAATTGTCCGGAAGATAAATGGAGCCACCTTACAAGCGCTGAAGTAAAAAAGGAAACTCAAGCTTCGCGCATCCATTTAAATGGTCCGCGTTATTGGATCATTGATGGCTTCAAAAATACCAGCCTCATTAACCCTAGCACCCGGATGATTGGTGGTATTGCCATGCGTGAAGCAGGAATAATACATCTAGACCTTATGACCCTATTAGGAGCAAAAAAATATTATCAAACGCATGAAGTAGATCGCAAAACCACCTGGATCTATCAAGCAAATAAGCCAGTCTATGAGCTAATTGACCCTAAGGGTAGAGTCTATGTCATGCAGTCCTATAGTATTGAACTGAAGCCTCAAACAATGCAATCATTAAAAAATCTTGGCGATAAATTACAATTACCTCAAGGATGGAAATTTAAAACAGGCACTTTGAAAAAAACACAAACTTTAATTGCAGCTGATGCTAAAGCGATTGTTATTCAAGACGATTATCTAAATACCTATCAACAAGCTACCCATGACTTTTTACCTTAAGCCTTGTGTTTAAGGCCCAATAAAAAAATGATAAAAGGAATTGCAGATGACTAATGATAAACAGATAAACACTCCTTCTCCTAGCCCAATACAACGGCATAAAGGATGGCTCTTAGGTTTTGGTATTGTTTTATTAATTTTAGGTTTCATTGGTTTGGGCATGGAATTTATGCTCACCTTAGCGAGCATGTATTTTTTTGCAGCCCTTTTACTGATATCAAGCCTATCTCATTTCGCTGACGCCTTTAAATATAAAGGGTTTAAAGGAATTTTATGGCAAATTTTCATCGCTTTACTCTATCTTCTTGCTTCTCTGGTCATTGTCTATGATCCACTTCTCGCCTCTACTATGATTACCGCTTTATTAGCCTGGCTATTAATTATTATTGGCATAAGCAGGATAATCATGGCTTTTTATTTAAAAGAGACACCTGGGTGGGGATATATTCTCTTCGCGGGTCTTTGTTCCCTTATTTTGGGTCTGCTCATTTTTATGCAATGGCCAATAAGTGGTTTATGGGTTATAGGAATGTTTATTGCAATTGATTTAATTATTAGCGGATGGACTTATATCTTTATGGCCTTCTCAATTCGCTCTGCTTAACAGACTCAAGGAAGGGAGCTTTTTAATTGTCCTTTCCTTAAACTTCCTCTTTAAGGTTTTACTCTCTTAAGTTGTTCTGGATAAATCTTTTGAAAGGCATTTGTAGAAAGAAATATATTATTTATATAAAATAAACCATTTTTAAGCTTGTTTTAAATACACTTAGCCTTTATAATGAATATGGGAGATATTAAAGGCACAAAATTTTCAATTTTTTTGCTTTTCTTAATATTTCTTTAAGAAAATTACGTTACTCTTCCCTCTTGAATTAGTAGTGGAGAAGATAAATGCAAGAAAAAATTGAACCTAAAAAAACTCCTGACACAGCATTAACGTATGCCAGTGCCCCCTATATAGTAAGTAACTTAGTAGCTAAAACGGCAGGGATATCCTTTACAGTTTCTTTAGTGACGCAACCTTTTCAATCGCTACTAACTCAACTGCAAATGTCAGGTACTTCAGCTGTAAGCGGTGGTCTTTTTCGCGGTTTATATCGTGGTTTCTTACCCTATGCTGTTGCAGGACAAAAACGTGGCGCCGTTGCCGTAACTTCTAAGCATGCAAACAAAGAGGCCGTTGTTGAGGAAGAAATAGAAGCTGAACTACCTTTAAGCAGGAAGTGGGCTGGAACTTTAGCTTTTGCTCAAGCTGATCACTTTATAAGTAATGCCTTATATGGAAAAGCAAAATTAACCAGTGCAGGAATAATTACGGCAGATAATTTTAAATGGTCACCTTTTAATATTTATAAATTAACCATGGTAAATTGGGGCTCACGCTCTATTGCGGGTTTTGTAAATTTCGCAGCTATTGGCTTCGTTGGTGATAAATTCAGCTCCTTTTATCATTTCGAACAGGAACTATTAAACAAAATAGCGGGCGGGGCTACCGCAGGTGTATTTGCAACCTTCTTTACCACGCTCCCGAATGCTTACGCTGATCGTAAATTATTGGCAACGACGGTTGAAAATAAACGTTTATTAACTACCTCTCCGTTCACCATGTTTCGTTCAATGGAGCAACATGTTAAAAAAGTTGGGCTTAAATCAGCAGCATCTGAGCTGGCTTACACCAATTTTTTAAGAGAATTTATTATAAGAAGTCCTCAAGCAGCATTAACTTTTGCGACCATTCTGGGAATGGATTATATGATGGGAACAGAGCCTTTGAAAGCTATTTGGCCCAAAAGGGCAATGATAGAAGATCAACCCTCTGAATCCCCAACCAAAAGAATGTAATCCCGCTATAACAAGGATGTTTTCAAATTTTTTTTCCTATAAATTTCTAAATATATCAGTGACTTTACACTCCTCCTCTTCCTTATAACCAAGATCTAGTTGCATTAGTTTTAATTTCGTTTACAATAGCTGTGTAATTTTTGAAAATAATGGCAAATTTTAATCAGGAAGAAACAATATGTCAGCAGGTCTAGGTATGGGTATGTGGAGAGTATTCTGTAATACGTCTAAAAAAGGTGCCGAAGTTCTTTTTCAGGCTTCTAAAACCAGTGTCATTGAAACAGGTCGTGCAACCGCAGGAACAGGGTTAGTACTGCTAGGATTCTTTGCCTATGATCGAGTCACTGCGAACACGCAGCCAAGGCCCCAAGTAAGCCCTTCTCCCCAAGAAATAAATATTAATTTCGATCCCTCGCCTAAATAAAGCCCGATAGAATAAGGCCTTAAGCGTGGAGAATATCCTCCCTTCTCTTTTTTAGGAGAAGGATAAAACTTTTTGCTTTTTTTATTAAATCACTTAGATAAGCTAGCCTCTTTAAAGGATCATGACACAAGCAGCGTGGAATAGGTTCTAAGCATTTTGACTTGTGCATAATAAATAAGGAAAATCACGCTGTATGCACAGACTTATCCACAGAAATTGTGGATATCTTAACCGCAATTCGAATCTCAAAAAAACTCAATATATCAGTAGCCACAAGGGTTCGTGCGAAATTATTTTGATTTTTAAGAAAGTGAGGGCTTGTACCCTATTGACACTTATCCACAGTGAAGAATCTGGATGACTAAAGCTTGAAGATGATAACCGAATAAAAATTAAAAAAACAGTCTTGACTCGCATTTATTAAATGTTTTTATAAAAATGAAAGGCAAAAAATTACCTTCAAGAGCCAGAGATGCGCAACCAATTATTAAATGAAGTATTCTGCAATAAGTAAGGATAAAAACCGTGTCGAAGAAGGAAACTTAAAAAAATTAGGCTTAAATAGCATTCAATCCGATTAATTTTCGTTAATAGCTGTTCGTGCATAGGCCAATTTGAAGTTGGCCTAGATCAAATTTAAGTGGACCTTATAGCTTTTCTGTCAACCAGCATTCACACTAATCTGCTGAATATTCTGTTGTAAATCTAATACTTTTTCCGCAGAGTCCGTGGGTGTAGTAAATAAACGGAAACGTTGAGTGATTAAATAACTAGTGAAGCCAGTTCCGAGCATCACCACAAAGTTGGCAACATCAAGCAACAGCTGTTTCCACCCTCTATGGTTCTCTAAAACAGACAATGCGTCGGTAATCGCAAGATTAGTCTCTTCTTTGAAGGTCGCTAATTTATCTATATTACTACCCTGCTTAGTTAAAAAATCAGTTTTCGCTTTATCTAAAACTTCATATAAGGCTCTTGCTTTTAAAGCAGCCAAACGATAATCCTCGCTTTTAGTCTTTTTCGCTTCAAGTTCCTCAGTTTTTTGCAAAATAAGGGCTAAATGGCCATAAAAACCACTTTGTTCTAGAATAATTCGGGCTTTTGCTTGCTCTACATCCTGCTGCCTTTGGGACGAGGCGGTATGAATTTGGTTTTCTTTAATTACTCTAGCTTGTAGTACTTGTTCGGAAGCAGCGCTGCTAAGTAAAGAATCGCTGAATCTAGCTTCCTGATCAATTTCTTGAAGTTTAAGCAATAAAGCTTCACTTTCTCGTCTTATTGCTGATTCTGAATGGCATTGAGTTAAATCCACCTTAATAGTATTAATCCTTTCCAAATAAGATTCTAAGTGAGCCTGTGAATCAACTAAGAGTTTTTCGCTTTGTTTTGTCGCAGCAACATGAATAAGTTCTTGTTTGTTGCTCAAAGCCTCTTTAATCTGCTGCGAAAGTTCAGTTCCCTGCGTTAAGGCTAAAGCAGCTCTTACTGCCGGAGCATTTACTAGGCGATCTAATTGCGCTAAATATTCTTTTTTCTGAGTCTTTATTGCTTCTAGCGAGGACAAACCTACAAACGATAGAGGCAAAGTATCAATCGATTCAATACAAACCTCTAACACTTTTCTCGCCTCAAAGACTCGTACTTGGGCCAGCAAGCTCTCGGCTTGGCTATTAATATTGTCTGCCTGTGCACGCACTAGTTGGTTAAGAGCAAGTTGGGCTGATGGGATTAAACTCAAAGCCTCTTTTAGCGAAGGCTCCGCACTAAGCAAATACAGCTTATCCAGTAACTCTTTTTGACATTTGGTAATTTGTTGCTCAGAATTTTCCCCAGCGAAAGTCACTGCAAAATCGCGAATGCGTTGACGATAAGAGTCGATAAGCTCTTGGGCTTTATCCGTCTGAGGATTAACGATCTTAATAGTTTCTGCACTCCTGGAGATCTCTTTTTCCTTAGCTAGATAGGCCTCTTTAATTCGTCCTTGCGCCACCGGAATTAATACTAAGGCTTCCTGTAATAGTGACTCATTGCTAATTAGTTTAAGGTCAGCGTGTAACTCTACCACTCTTTTTCTTATTACTTGTTCACTGCTGTGATCAGAAAAGGACACTGTAAAATTATTTATTTTGTTTAAATAATGCTCTATCGTATCCTCTGCTCTCTGAATTAGCTTAGTTTTCCTGCCTTGTTCTAAAATAATCGCGTTATAGTCCTCTACAAATTCCTGCCTCTTAACAGCGGCCGAACGAATCTCTTTTTCTTTAATGGCCAAGGCTTGCAGCAATTGCTCCGAGGCTGCTTCGCTAAATTTCGCAGCACTTAACTCAGGCTCTTGAAGAATAGCTTGAAGTTTAAGCAATAAAGCTTCACTTTCTCGCTTTATTGCTGGTTTTGAGTGGAACTGAGTAAAGTCCACCTTAAAGTTATTTATCCGCTCCAAATAAGATTCTAAGAGTGTCCTCGAATTAACCTCGAGTTTCTTGCTTTGCTGTGCTGCAGCCTCATTGATAAGGGATTGTTTAAGGCTCAAAGCCTCTCTAGTTTTTTGCGAGAGTGCGCTTAATTGCGATAAAACTAAAGCAGCTTCTACCGTTGGGGCACTAAGCAAACGCGCTAAGTGGTCTAAATATTCTTTTTTCTGAGCCTCGATTGCTTCTAGCGAGTGCAAATCACCAAACGATAGAGGCAAACTATTAATAGATTCAATACAAAGTTCTAACACGTTCCTCGCCTCAAGGACTCGTATTTCGGCGTGTAAGTGTTCCGCTTTGCTATTAATATTTTTTTCTTGCCCTAATACAAGCTCATCAATGGCTTGCTGGGCTGAAGGAACTAAAATTAAAGCATCTTTTAGTGCTTGATCCTTGCTCAATAAATACAGCTTATCCAGTAATTCTTTTTGGCGTTTGGTAATTTTCTGCTCAGAATTTTCACCTGCGAAAGTTAAGTCAAGACCGTGAATACGTTGACGATAAGAATCGATAAGCTTTTGCGCGGCTACCCTAGAAATCTCTTTTTCTTTGGCGAGATAAGCCTCTCTAATTCTCACTTGGGCTGCAGGAATTAAGCCTAAAGCCTCTTGCAATATGCTTTCCTTACTAAGTCTTGTAAGTTCAGCGTGTAACTCTACCACTCTTTTTCTGATTACTGGTTCGCTGCTGTGATCAGAAAAGTACACCTTAAAATCATTTATTTTGTTTAAATAAAACGCCACATTAGTTTCAGCTTGCTGCATTAGCTTAGTTTTCCGCCTTAGAGCAGCCTCTCTAATGGCCTCTTGTGCCCTACTGAGCTCATATTTCATTTCCTCAGGCAAGCCGGACATTTGCAAAGCTTTTAATGCCGCACTCATTTTAGAGTTAACTACTAGGCTTGCTAAGCTATTAAGTAAGTCTTGTTTATGGTCATCAATACTCTTAATTGATTCCTTATCCTCAAAAGAAATAGAAAATTCTTGGATTTTTTTCAAACCTTGAGCTAGTTCATTTTTATAAACATCATTAATTTTATTAATTTGCGCTTCTGTATTTTCAATAATAATCTGTGCCTTTTGTTCGATCGCAGCCAATAATTTTGGCGGTACTTGTTCTTTTAGCCCTAATATTTTTTGTGCCTGAAGCAACTCTGGCTTGGCCATTAAGCTATACAATTGCTCTAATTGTTCTGCTGAACGCCTACTAATTGAAGAAATGGATACGAGCCCCTCCAACAAATCGGGCAAGAGGGTTACAGAATCAATTAATTGAGTAATAACTCTTTCAGCTTGAGCCAATTCTTCTTGGCGCTTTAACCCCGCTTTATTAATTTCTACTTCTTTCGCCTTCCAAGCATCAACCAAGGAAGAAGGATAGCGCTCTACAGATCCCAAGGTTGTTAAGGCATCTCGCAAGGCATAATTCTGAGTTAAGAGGCTAAGTGTGCGAAGGCTAGATAGTTTTTCCTTTTCAATTTCTAAAACGGTATAGGTATTATCATAAGAATAAGGAAACGCTTTAATACGCTCCCCATAATAAGCAACTGTTGCTTCTGCAGACCTTAAGGCCAAGCGTTGCTTCTCAGCCCCAAGCTCAATAGCCTTTATTTTTCCTGCAAGCGCCTCTTCAATGGTGCTGGCAAGCGCTCTGGCTTCACCCTCATCCAATTGTTGCTGAGCATCTAAAAGGGCTTTTTCGCTTATTAAGGCCTTTAATGCAGAGGTCAAGTTAATCACTTCTGGGTCAACTAAGCTTAGTGAATAAATGGTGTGGAACGTAACCGGGAAATCCTGAACTTTAGCAAGATAATCAGAAATCACCAACCGCGCTTTTTCTTGCAGGGCATTGTTTTCATCTATAGGGATAGATTTAATAAACCAATCCTTAAATGGACTTGATTCTTCTGCACGCACTTCTTCCGCAAAACTCGCAAAGTCTCTGGAAAATTTGCTGTTAAATTGCTCTATTACTTGATGATGAATAGCTTGAGCTAGCTCAGCATTAATATTACTTAATTGGAATAAAGTAAAAAATAGATCACGCGGCAGCTTAGTGCCAACATCCCTTAAAATAGTATTTAATTGACTCATTGTTAAATGCGGGGCGGGCTGACGGAGTTTTTTTATGACAGCAAGAGAAACATCAGGGTCTTTAAGAAATTGAGCCGAGCCATGAACATGCCATTCAAGGGATGCAATATCTTCAATTAAGGTTTTAGGAAAAGCCGGATTGGTTAGTAAAGTACGTAAGGATCCTGAGCGAGTAATATAATTCGAATCATTATTAAAATAATATTCAATTAAACCCCGCTCAACAATTTTTTTTGCTGCTTCCTTATCCACTTTTAATTGTTGGGCTTTTTCATCAACGGCACGGCTAAAAAGAGTAGTAAAAATTGTTTTTTCGGTTAACTCGACACTAAGTCGACTTAATGGATTAAAATTAGAAAAGCGGATAAATTTAACGATAGCAAGCAAGGACTCAATATCCACATTCTCTTGTTTAAAATGTAATTCTATTAAATTGCTTACTAAATGATTTTTGTTCAGCTCGCTGCGAGCAATAAGCGCGAGAAAATCTGTACCTTTTAATAAGCTAAACAAGGCTTCATCTTTTTCACCTAAACAACGCTCGCTCAGTAATAAAAGAGTCTCGGGGCTTAAGGCTTCATTGTTCAAAATAAAGTCGACGATTTCTATACGAGGCAAATTAACTATTAATGATTTTAGAAACTCATCTTTTCGTCCATTAGCGGCATAAAGGGCATCAAAGAAAGCTACTTTCTCCTCCGCTGACAAACGAGCCAATAAGGAGTCCATTTTGGGCATATTTTTATAAAGGGCATGACAACGCTTGATGTCTTCACTGCCAAAACTGGGCTTTAAAGCCTGATACTCTAATAATAGGGTTAAAACAGCAGGGGTATTTAAAATTGCTTGCCCCTCATCCAGCGGAAAACTTAAGAGCTGCCGCGTGAGTTGAGCCTTAGGGGAAGGTAGATTGAAAAAGCAAAATCGGTAAGATCGCGTTTTAATATCGTCCAAACTATAAGACTCTGTTCGATCGTTATACCACGGGTTTACGAGCACAAACTTATAACCACCCGCCATAGAGGAATCAGGAATTATTTTATCCAAGCGTAAACCATGTCGGCCATGAGTTTTACCAAATGCATCCTTAACACCATAATTCATACTAATATACACAGGATAATCTGGAGCTAAAGTTTTTAATTTTATTATTTTACTGATATCGCTTAAATCTTCGGTATTTACCCCAAGCAAAAGACCAACAAATTCAGTTGAGGTGCCTTGATGTCGATTTGAAACATTATGAGCAATGACACTCGCCATAATATCAGATTGATTATCCCAATCCGCCACATAATAATAAGCGCTTAAACGTTCAAGAATTTTAACCGCAAGCGAGTTAGTTTTAACACCGATAGAAGGGCCATCAATAACTTTTAATCGCTCTTTACTGATGATAAAAACATCCTCATCTCTATCTTTATCATAAAAATAATCATATTTTCCATGCAGCTTATCTACTTTTAAATGGGCGCTTATCGTTGTTCGTTTAATTCGAACTGTAATGCCATGTTCCGTTTCGGTAAATAAAGACTTTATTTTAGCAAGTCCTTCAGGACCGGAATTAAAAATACAATCTAACGACGCTAAGAAATAACAATCACCAGTTTTTCCTTGGTTAATAGTAACCGGCATACCGTCTTCTGGAAACAAAGCTGTGGGCATAAATCACCTGCAATAAAAAATTGCGTTTATAATAACAGGCTAAAATTATCAGAATATTAAGAAGTCGTTCAGACTTAATAAGACCAGCAATCTTGAGTGATTATGTCTTGGTTGGGTTTGCACCCAACCTTGAAGAGATTTGAGTTTTACTGCTTCATCGACCTTGAACAAATTTCCGGCCGCTCAGTTATTTAGTGTTAGTTGGCAAACTAGGTTGATCAAACTTATAAACAAGGCCTAAGCTGGTTTCGGTTGTTCTAAATTTAAACGAAATGGAGCCTGACTCTGGTAGACCACTGTTTAAATTATAATAAGGTTCCGCATTAACTTGTGCATACTGAGTTTCATTAAGTTCCAAACGTAAAGCAAAGCGCTCATTCACATCAAATTGGGTGCCTACCCCATAACGGAAACCATTTAACCATTTAGTACCGGTATTGGCCCTAAAAGCTGTTAGGCTACCAAGTTCTCGCAGTACATAAGAATCGCCTGCACTAAATCGGCCAGCTTCATAACCTATAATCCCATCAGGGGCTTTTCATGACTAGAAATGAACCAATTATTGTTCAGCTGTTTTTTAATCAACAGTCGACAAAAGATTCGGTAAATTTAGGCTGTGAGGCTTATTCGCTCTAAATGGTTAATAAGCAATCTTACTCAGGGCGCAGACGAACCGGAATACTAATTGCAGCATATCCAATGTTATTGCTGATACAACATTATAAAGCAAGCAAGGCTAGCAAATAATCCAAATCCCATGCAACGCGCTTTAGCCTGGATCGTACGCTGCGTTTCTTACCCTCAGGTTGTTTTATTTTAACTAACTCATGTTACGCACATAAACTTGTAGTTTGACTAAAAAGCATTAGAATTCCGCCCTTAATTTTAGGGAGGGAATTAAATGGATATGCTTGATCTTTATAGTGATTATTTGATTTTC
>NZ_RZGQ01000074.1 GCF_003989735.1 Legionella sp. km772
GAAAATCAAATAATCACTATAAAGATCAAGCATATCCATTTAATTCCCTCCCTAAAATTAAGGGCGGAATTCTAATGCTTTTTAGTCAAACTACAAGTTTATGTGCGTAACATGAGTAAGTTATTTTCAGCAATATGCTCCTGAGTACAATAAAGCCTTTTTGTTTGAAAAATGGAATCCTTCCCAGGTACATACTGCAAAAGAATTGGGTTGTAGTATAGGCACAACGCATTATTCTGAGTTAACTGAAGAGCGCGTTCTTAAGATGAAAGAGGCTGGTCTTTGCGTGTACTCTTACACGGTGGATAATATCGATGACGCAAGACGCTTAAGGGATTGGGGGGTGGATGCGATTTTTAGTAATGATCCGACCAAGCTTGCTCTCTTACTAGAGGAAGTCTGTCACACTTCTCTTGCTTTATAGAGGCAGGGGAACTCTGTCGCAGGTTATTTGTTTTTCTACTAAAAATAGATAGCTTGCACCCTTATATTTGTGTAGGATGAATTGAAATAACAGCCCGTAAAATAACAAGTTTACTCATGAGAAAAAAATTAATATTCTCCGCTTTAATAGTCGGGGGATTATTAAGCTGTACTAAAAAACCAATGCATCCCGTTAATCTCGTACCTAGCCAATTTCCATCAAGCACTAAAGCCTATAAACCCATAGAACATATTGCTTATCGCGCCTGGTGGCGGCAATTTCATGATCAGGAATTAAATCTACTCATTGATTTAGGTCTTAAAAACAATAACGATATCCATATAGCGCTCGCGAATTTGCAACAAGCGCAAGGTGCATTGCAACAAGTAAAATTGAGTTGGATTCCTATAATTAAAACTTATGCCGGATACTCTACTAACCCGGCCTTAGGCGCGCCTGCTGGTTTTTATGGAGTTTGGCCTTATTATGCGATTAATATCATGCAGCTTTATTCGCAACAAAAACAGGCCAAGTATTATGTTGACTATGCGCAAGCGGCCATTTCCGGAGCTCGTCTATTGGTAATTGGGCAAATCAGTGCTGCCTATTTTACTTTGATGGCACAACACGAGCAGTTACGTTTAATTAAACAACTAGATAAAGACTTAAAACAATTAATTGTCTTAAGTGAACAAGATATTCGCATTGGTTTGGCTACCCAAATTGATTTAGCGCAATTGCAAGCCGATGAACGACAAGTTGCTGCCCAAATCCATCCCGTGCAACATAATATTGTAGTGAGTGAAAATGCGCTGCGTTATTTAATTAATGCGGATCCGGGTGCGGTGCGCTCTAAAAATAATTTTGCCCAGCTTGATTTTAGCCGTTTTAAACCCGGTAGTGTGCCGGTAGAGGTGTTGAATAACCGTCCTGATATGAAAATGGCAGAATATGCTCTTAAAGCTGCAAAAATGGATATTAATATTGCTTACAGTAATTTTTTCCCTGCCTTACAGCTGGATGATTTTATCGGGGAGGCTCACCTTCCTAATTCGAAGTTCGTACAAGCATCCGATGCGTATTTTAATGGCAGCGTGGCCTTAAGCACCTTAGGGACAATAAGTACGGCAAAAGGTGGCTATCAGGCAAAAATTGCCGAATTTATTAAAACCGCCAAACGAATTTTAAAAGAGGTAGATACAGATTACTCTGCTAATAAGCAAATGAACCAACAATATTTAACCTATTTACATGCAGAAAAAGATTATCGTCATAAATATAAATTGCAGCAAGGATTGTTAAAAACAGGCTTGATTTCTTATAAAGAATTAGTACAAAGTAAGATATATTTAGATAATTTAGCACTATCAACGAACCAGGCCAAATTAGAACTAGCCATGTCTTTGGTTATCTTATATCAAGATTTAGCTGGCGGTTATGCCTATACGCAGGGATCTACGCTTTAATGAATGTGAATTGGAAGTGGTTGCGCAGAAAAAACAACAATTTTTTTTACCGATTAAAGCGGTGGTTTACGTTTACCCACACTATTATTTTGATTGGTGTAATAACTACCGTCATTTATCTCTTTTCCTTTTTATTTCCATTTACTGATAATGCTTTTGTCGTTAATAATGTTCGTCCGGTGGCAGCGCTAGCTAATGGTTATATTACCGGCCTGTATGTGAAAAATGGTGAGGCAGTTAGAAAAGGCCAGAAGTTATTTACAGTGTTTAAAAAACCTTACCGTTATGCGGTTGAGAAACTTAGTGCTGATTTAGCTGCGGCTAAAGCGCAATTAGCGGCTTTAAAAACAACCTATGAGCGTGATCTTAAATTAAGTGACAATCAGCAACGTTTATATACAAAGCTTGCCCAAGATGACAAAAAATATCGCAAAGGTTATCAATTAAAATCTATTTCCCTCATCACTTTACAAAACTCGCAACAAGAAACACAAGCAGCAAAAGACAAATGGGAGGCTTCTTTAAAGCAAATGGAGATTGATACCCACCAAATTAATGCACAAGAACAAGAAATTAAATCCTTAAGTGCACAGTTAAAAAATGCCCAAGTTAATTTAGAGCTCACTGATGTGTATGCGCAAGGCAATGGAATTATTCAAAATTTATTTTTTACCTTAGGCACGCCGGTTAATATTAATCAACCTCTCTTCTCTTTAGTGGATACCGACAACATTTATATTCAGGCAAATTTTAATGAAACGGATTTACGTGATGTGCGCAAAGGCGCAAAAGTACTTATTTATCCACGCATGTATTTAGGACGAAAAGTATTTCATGGCGTTATTGAGTCTGATTATTGGGGTGCCAATCGACAATTGGTTGATAATCGTACCCAATTACAAAATGTAATTAATGAAAATCAATGGATTTTATTACCGCAACGTTTGCCAGTGATTATAAGAGTCCTTGATCCTAATCCCTATTATCCCTTGCGTGTAGGAAGTAGTGCTTATGTTTATATCCAAGTTTAAGCATTGGCTTGATGAGGTAGATCCTTATACTATCCAGCGAGGGGCTCTCCATAAGGCTTTATTTATCGCAACTATGGCCACCTATGTGTATTGGTTTTTTTTACCGGTAGATTACATGGCCTTTATTTTACCTTTTTTTATTTTGTCCGTTTATGAAATGCCCACCTTGTCTAATTTTAAAAAGAAGGAACAATTACTCCTTTTTATTAGTCTTGGGGTGATGATAATTAGTGTGTCTTTTTATTTAGTTTATCCCTTTCCTGTAGTCTTTTTCTTTTTTTCTCTTGGGGTGTTAACGATTCTCTATTTTTTGGTACTACGCTACTTTTATGCTTTAAAAAATTTAATTATGATGACCTTATCTATTGGGACCATCATTTTAAGTACCACTCCGCTCGGCAATTTGCAAATGGCTTACGGCTTTATCTCATCGATTGCACTTTCTTCCTTTACCATCATGATGTGCTTAAGGTTTTTCCCCCACCAATACTTAAGGGTCTGGAATAGGGCTTTAGCCCATTTTATCCAGTATTTTGAAACCGATATTGAAAATGCTTTGGTAGAGGATAAATATAAAACCATTATGGAGGAGATAATCCACTTTGAAATGGTACGCAATTATCAGCGTTTAGTAGGTAAAAAATACCTTTTAACCAGTTATCGCGTAGCAGTCTATATCCGTAATATCCAACTGTCTTTGGATAATCTTTATTATGAGAAAAAAAATGAAATTTTCTGGCGCAGTATTAAAAATAATCTTCAGCAATTGCGTTTAAAGATGAGCACTTATACCCCTTGTGCGCTACCTCAAATTGATTTTCCTCCAGAAACTAAATTGCAACATTATGTGGCCAATTGTTTAACCAAGGCTTTTATTCATTGGAATAAATTATGCAAACTGCGCTACAGTTAAAAAGAAAACTTGACTATGCACGATTCGTGCATTTGGCTGTGGTCTTTATGATGGCTATGTTTCTCTTTTTATTTTCAACTATTCCGGAAAAAAAATGGGTTTTATTAACGGTCTTAGTGGTGAGTGCGGGTATTGAGCCTGGATTAATTATTCGACGCTCTATCCATCGAATGGGAGGGACGCTTGCAGCCTTACTGATTTTGGTCCCCCTAATTTATTTAATTCAATTAAACTATCGCTTCATTCCGGTACTCTTTATCCTAACCCTCATTGCTTTAAACGTAACCGCCTTAAATACTCGACGTTATGATATTAGTGTTTTTTTTGTTACCTTGTCTGTATTTCTCTTATTAGCCCAAACCACTGATGCCAATTCACCCCAAGGACCGGTTGAGATGATGATTAATCGCGGCACCTGTACCTTGATAGGGATCATTATTGTTTTAGTAGGCGATTATGTTTTATTTCAGAGCTATCGCTATTCGCATAAGCTTTATTTTTTTCATCAAATGGTAATTTATAATTTTTTTAAAGAAAAAATCCAAGAAATTGATTTATGCAAACAAAGGGGAAAAAGTACTTTTCTTTTTCTTGAGCGCATGCGAGATCAAATTATTGCCCATTTTGCCCCCATTGCAATAAGCTCGGAAAATTTGAAATTAGAGCATAAAGTGAGCGAGCACACGAAAGAACAGATAGTGCGCTTTCAGTCCGCTATTTGGGAAATCCGTCGTTTACTCTTTGCCTTGAGTATGTCCGAATTGGTTTTAGAAGCACCGGATAAAACCGAACGCCACCTTCAACGCTTTGATTATTTAATGGCTAAGGCAAAGGAAAACTTTATTTATTAGCATTCAATTGCTTGCAGTAATTCAATCTGCTCGTTGAGATTAGACAATAGGTTTTGCCAGTAAATCGGAGTATTAAACCAAGGAAAACTTAGAGGAAAAGCTGGGTCGGACCAACGTTTGGCAAGCCATCCTGAGTAATGGAGAAGACGCAGCGTACGTAACACTTCAATTAAGTGGCGTTCACTAAAGTTAAAATCATGAAACTCACTATAACCCTGTAAAATCTTTTCGAGTTGACTTTCCATTTGTGCTGGCTCCCCAGAAAGGAGCATCCATATGTCTTGGATGGCAGGACCCATGAGGCAATCATCCAAATCAACTATATGAGGACCTGACTCGCGCCAAAGGACATTGCCTGCATGGCAATCACCATGCAAACGCATTTGCTTAATCGGACCTAAAGATTTAACTATTTGCTCACTTAGTTCTAACGCCGTTTCAACTGTTTTGCAAAAATTTGCTTTTAAATAGTCAGGAATAAAATCTTGGTCAATAAGCAAGGTATAGGCATCATAGCCATAATTTTGCGTGGTTAACTGAACACGATGCTTAAAGGATCCACAGGCACTGATCCGATGTAGGCGTCCAATAAATCGTCCCATCCATTCAAGTTGTTCGATATTATCGAGTTCTAAGCCATGGCCGCCCCGACGAGGAAAGAGTGCGAAGCGAAAACCATGATGATGATGTAAGGTCTGCTCATTGATGATGAGAGGCGCAATAATGGGAAGTTCGTGCTCTACCAATTCCAGTGAAAATTGATGCTCCTCTAAAATAGCCTCAGAATTCCACCGTTCTGGACGATAAAATTTCGCAATCAGAGGATCTTTGCCCTCAATCCCAACTTGATAAACTCGATTTTCAAAACTATTAAGTGCGAGCAGGCTACCAGTGCAAGTAAAACCTATACTTTCAATAGCATCTAAAATGACATCCGGTTCAAGAGCTGTGAAGGGGTGGGCTTGGTTGTTCAAAAGGGATCCTTAAAGTCGAAGTAGGAGCAGATTATACCGCTTTAATTTAGTGATTGCAGGAAGCTAGAAAATAATTTCGCCGAGAGTTTATTGGACTTAATCCCCTCAAATCTTTAGTTTAATTGGAGCCTTTTTTCTGCCTCTTTTTGTTGGGCAGAAAAATCCATTATTTGTTCTTTCGATAAATAGAAAATATAGGGTTGCATGCCTGAATAGTGACTTTCCACTATAATACTAAACACAGTGTTCTCACCAATTGGTTTTTTTTCATTAATGGGATAGAGTTTTTGCACCAAATCATAGGAGTTATCTAAGCCCTCAGAATTAAATCCAAATAACTCCACTAGTTCTTTTAGATTAAGATTGGCAAGATATTTGACGGCTAAATCAAGGTCATTGGCTGTAAGGCCTGTTTCAGGGGTCATAAGATTGTTTAACTTCTGTTTATAAATAGAACAGGTTTGCCCTGAGGATTTGTCAAATTGGACAGTAGTTAAGCGAGGATCAGTTTGATACACCAGCTCACCTTTGAATACTTGTTGGCCTTGCGCATAAATATAAGCACCATTCACGTCTATAGAACTTTTAGGCGGCTTAGTAGTCCAATCTAGATTATCAAAAATAAAGACGCTTCGTGCTCCCAGCAATTCGCTGACTCCTGGGATATTGTTAAAGTTATTAACATGGGCATTTCCCATAAAGGCACACCACTGTTTGTCCTTAGGTAAGGTGCTAATTTCACGTTCCATGATTTTAGCGGCCGTATAATTCATATAACTGATACGAGTATCGTCTAACTGTTGGTTATCAACCCCAATTTTTTGACTTTTATACACGGAGCTAATATCAATTCCTACTACCCTAATTCCTGCTTCCCGGGCAGCCTTTAAAACTGCTATATAATCGTTTTCTTTCCATAAGGGTGAGCTAAGGTTTGAGGCAGCCCCAAAAGAATGCTCCATTCCACTGCGGTTCATATCTTTAAGTCTTGCCATTAAATTGGCAGAGAATTTCCCGGTCAGGAAAAACTCATCGAGATCTTGTTGATTGGTGTCATAAAATAAATGCTCCATGAATAAAATTTCACAGCCCTTTGCTTTCATTTGTTTCATGTTTTCGATTAAAAATTTTTTGGGGCTAATATGGGAATGTGATTCACCAACAATAAAGGGTGCATCGAATAGTTCGTGGCTTTTCTCTAAGGGCTTAGGTGGTACTCGAGAAGCTTGCGAAAAAAATTCATCGAGTTTTACTGCAAATTGCGTAGGTTCTAAATATTCATGCGAATATTGGGTGCCCCCTTGGTTATAAACCTCAACAGTGGTGGGAACAATGGACTGGCAAAATTCTTTACGCCGATCATTAGCAGTATCTTCTTTGGAATACATATTGGCAATGCTAGTTGGTCTATATACTTGATTATAGCCCAGTCTACCTGTGAATTTCCTTTTACCCTCAAGGTACAAGTATAAGAGACAGCAAATTATAGAAACTTGCTGCCTTGAAATAATTTAGGTGGTGAGGGTACTTCTTGCTGTTAAATTATTTTCCTCAAGCAGAGTGATAAGGTTCTTTTCTTTTAAAGTAGTCAGAAGTAAAGAGGGATCGTTGTTATTAATCCATTCATCTAAATTCTGTAATAGGCGCAAACGCTTACCCCAAACAGCAGAGGGGCTTTTTACTGGCGCATGGTTCATTACTTCATTGATGGCTAAAGATATTAATGGACGTAGCTCATCAGAGTTTTGAGCATTTAGTTTTTTAATTAATTCTTCACAGGCCCATTTAGCTTTCAGCCGTTTATAAATTAGAGGAGACATGGTGACCGTATGGGCCAGTAAAAAAGCAAGTGAGGCCCCGAATGCGAAAGGTACTACGCCTCCATGTTCACTTTTATTGGCTGCCAAAAAACCACCCACAGCCGTGCTTGCAATCACAAAACCGCGCTCTAATAATTCGCGATTAGAATAGCGATGATTACCAAAAAATAAACTTCCTGGTCTATTCCAGTTTACTAAATAGCCAGTTTGTTGATTTAAAAACTCCCGAGTACTTGCAAAGAAGGGCATAAGCTCACCTTTATGTTAAAAGAATAGTATGCTATGCCCATTTTTTGCTACGCACAAGCCTTTTTTGATTCTGATTAGTTCATTTGGATAAGCTTTAAAACATAAGCTATTGAGGGCACAACCAGGACATTGAATAAGCCCACTAAGATCATGATCAAACTGGCAATTGCGCCTTCGGTATTTCCCATTTTGCGTGCTTGCGCCGTTCCTGCTGCGTGGGCGGCAGCACCTAAGCAAGCACCTCGCGCTAAAGCAGAATTAAAGTGGGTACGAGCTAAAATGAATTCACCTATTATTGCTCCAAGAATTCCGGTTAACACGACAAAAATAGCGGTGAGATCAGGAGTGCCGCCAATGCCCCGAGACACTACTAAAGCAAAAGGGGTGCTGATTGAACGGGGTAAAAGGCTTAAGCGTAAATTTTCATCAAGCCCTAAGAGCCAGGCAAGACCCCAACTGGATAATAAGGCGATAAAACTACCCACCAAGACACCCACCAATAGAATAGACCAGTACTCGCGAATGAGTGCTCTTTGCTCATAAATAGGGATAGCAAAGGAAACGGTCACAGGGCCAATTAATAGAACTAGCCAGCGAGTCCCTTGAAAATAATCTTGATAATTTGCATGCAATAAGAGAACAACACTGCCAATCAGAATTGGAGTTAGTGCAATTGGCGTTAGCCACCAAACAGGCCATAAGCGATGGGCTTGCTTAGTAAAGAAATAGAAAAATACCGTGACGAAAGACCAAAATAAACTTTGTACGAGTGGCTCATTGAGCAGTAGGTGTAGCATGAGCTGTCCTCCAATAGTAACAAAGATCGACTACCAGGGCAGTGACTAGAATAACGCTTACAGTGCTTAATATAATGACCGCAAGGATTTTAATACCCAGTAAACCAAGGAACTCACGGTGTTCTAACACAGCAAGCACTGCCGGTATAAAAAAGAGGAGCATTTCTTTTAATAACAATTGGGCTCCACCTTTAATACTCTCCAGAGCTAATTTTTTACTCAGTAAAAGGAGTAAAACCAAGCCTAAACCTAAAATCCCGCCGGGTAGGGGCAGTTTGGTTAACTTTACGGTAAGTTCGCAACTTAACCATAAAAGGCAAACGAACAAAGTTTGCAGCAGAGAATTTTTTTGTAATAAAGATGTAAGATATCTGAGCATAATGAGCCTTCCTTTTTCATCACTAAGTTTACACCTTATGTAATTATGAATAAAATGAATTTATAGACTTATACTTATTCTTAAAGGGAATGGATATGGAATTAAAATTAGTGCGGGTATTTGTGGAGGTGGTGCGCCAAGGGGGATTTTCTAAAGCAGCGGAGCGTTTATTTAGTACACAATCGACGGTAAGTAAAGCCATCAAGCAGTTAGAGAATGAATTAGGTTTATTGCTCCTAGAACGGTTTAAAACACATCATTTACTTACAGCAGCTGGAGAGATTGTTTATCGCCGGGGCGTCAAATTACTCGCTGAACGTGAGGATTTGCTTAAAGAGCTAGATGAAATTCGAGGCTTAAAGCAAGGACGACTGCGCTTGGGGATTTCTCCCGTGGGCAGTAGTTTATTTTTTGCTCCTCTTTTTGCCCGTTATAACCAGCGTTATCCAGGCATTGAGGTAGAGTTAATTGAACATGGAGGTGATAAATTAGCTGAACTTTTACACGCCGGTGATATCGATTTTGCGGGAACCTTATTGCCAGTTTCCGAGGAATTTGACTATCAAGCACTTCATTCAGAACCCTTAGTGGCTTTATTGGTGGGCGGCCATCCTTTGGCTAAAAAGGAAACGCTCTCATTATTGGATTTGAAAGAAATTCCTTTTATCCTTTTTGGCAGCGGATTTGCTTTGCACCGAGTGATCTTAGATGCTTGTCATCGAGCGGGCTTTGAGCCGAAAGTAGTGGCACAAAGCAGCCAGATTGATTTTATGTTAGAATTGGTTTCAGCAGGACTTGGGGTCACTTTCCTCCCGCGTCTGGTTGCTAAACATCGGGCTAATCACCGGGTTCAATCCATTTTATTGTTAGAGTCTGAATTGCAATGGAATATGGCTATGGCCTGGCGGCGTAATGCTTATCTTTCTGAGGCAGCCAAAGCATGGCTGGCTTTAGTTAAAGAAGTTTATCCTTCTTAAGTATTAATGACCCAAACTCGTAGTTTCTTCATATAGAAACTCTTCCGCATTATTGTAGATATCAAAGAATACTTTTCCAATAAAGGACTCACGTGCTGCTTCTGCTGCGGCTTTATTAGGATAGCCAACATTCAATGAGACTAAACTACGAGTTATAAAGATTAAGCATGCGACAAGGGCATTCATTGCGTTTAGGATACAAGCCCCCAGTTCTAAGCTGATACCTTCTATAAGTTTGGGTAGGGTCTGGCATGGATGTTCAAATAAAGCACCTAATAACAATAAGCTACCCTGCGCAATTCGGGCTGCATTAATTAGTGTTTTTAAAGTATAACAAAGAGGATAAATAAGGGAACTTGCATGAGCCTCACTCGAATAATGGGGGAGATAGCTTAAACTGGTTTGGATTGCGAGCAGCTTAGTTGCAGTGTCTTTATGATCTTCAGCCGAATTTTTAAATAAACTAATCCGTGAAAGTAGGGACATGGGAAGCAACTCCTAAATAAATTAAAACAAAAAAAATGCATAAACATTGTACGTTAATTTTATTAAAACCTTGCTAAAGGGATAACCTGATAAGAAGGAGTTTCATAAGGATGGGCCTTTTTTAAAGCCTGAATGACCTCCTCAATACAAGCCTCATCACAAACTGTTTCTACTTTATATTCGCTAACAAGTTCTAACTGATTAAGTTCGCCAATAAAAGCCTTACTACCTTCTAAGGGTTTAAATTGCCCTTGACCTAATACTTGCCACGCACAGTGGCTATAATTCCCAATTATTCCTGCGCCAGCCGCAAAAATCGCATTTTTTACTGCTTCGACGTGGGTTTGCGGAACATGAAAATAAAGCATATACATCATTAATCCAAGTGAGGAGTTCTAAGGTTAAGTTATATGAGGATAAAGCTTTAAGCAAATAGAAAATAATGAGCGATTATCAACACGTCTTAGTGTTAGATAGGAAAAAATGTTACTAAGCAGATCGACCTGACCGGGCTTTGTTATCCCAATCCCCTAAAGGTAATAAAAAATTTTAAATAGTAAAAATAAAACAATATGTAAATTCCCTAAGGCATTGTACAATAAATGTGAATTCTATCTGTGAGAATGCTATGAATAACTGTAAGAATAAAATCTTCCCTTGGATACTCTTTTTTTTCGCTGGCTTAACCAGCCTAAGTAGCCATGCATGGGGTTGGAATCATTATCATGGTGGTGGTTGGGGCTATGGTGGCCCAGGTTATTATGGCCCTGGATATGGTTATGGATGGGGTGGTCCCAATTTAATTATTAACGTTCCTATTGTTCCGCCTCCACCACCTCGAGTGTATGTGCGTGAGTGTGAAACAGTGCAAATTTGTAATGAATATGATGAATGTTGGTTAGAACGTCAATGTAATTAAACGACCTAAATCCGCTATAGTAAGAAAATAGCATTTAAATGGAGCAAATTAATGGCTGAGACTCAAGTTTATAAAAAACTATATCGCTCCCGTAGCGAGCGAAGAATAGCTGGAGTTTGTGGCGGTTTAGCGGTTTATTTTAGAGTTGATCCTTTTTTAATCCGCCTAATTTTTATCCTATTCTTCCTGGCTGGAGGAGCGGCTTTGCTGATTTATGTCATTATGTGGCTATTAGTTCCCTTAGAACCCACAATCATGGATAAAACGACGGTTATCCTTAAGGATGAAAGACCAGATAGGTTATAAAGCTAGATAGGGTCAAGCGTCAACAACCTTGGCCCTAATCCTCCATCACGAAGGGATCTAAATCAGCATTGATGTTCACACTATATTCTGCTCGTTGGGCAACTTCATCGCGAAGAGCTTCCCCATATAAACGCGCAATGGTATACAAGCTCATGTCAATCCCTGCCGCAATTCCTGCTGAACTAATTATTCTTCCAGCATCAACCCAACGGGCTTTTTTAACCCAGTGAACTTGGGGGCCTTGTTCCATCACCCAATTAAAAGCACGTTTGTTGCTGGTAGCTTTCAGGCCATCTAATAGGCCTGCTTTTGCTAATAGGGTGGAACCTGTACAAACTGATAAAGTCAGTTCGCTTTGCTCTGAGCGAGTTTTAATCCAATGCAACAAGGGACTGTTAAATACCTCCTTACGAGTTCCCATGCCTCCAGGAACTAAAAGAAGATCTAATGGTGGGGCGTTATGCCAATGAAATTCAGTATGGACTAATTGGCCCTGTGCGGATTGCACTAAACCACCATGTTCTGAGATCATGGCAATAGCAAGACGATCTGAAAGCATGCCAAACATTTCTAAGGGACCGAAAACATCTAAAGTTTCAAACTCCGGAAATAACAGCACACCTAAGGTTTTAAATGAAGAAAACGAGGTCATAATAAGCTTATCCTTTAGCAAAAATAAATTCTACTCTTCAAAAAGTAAGGCCATAAATAGATGATGTTCATAGTTACCATTTATACGTACGGCATTTTTATGAATACCTTCCTTAACAAAACCAAATTGCTCATAGAGGGCAATAGCACGATGATTTTTTTCCCGGACAGTAAGTTCAATACGAGTGAGGCCTTTCAAGCGAGCTTGTCCTATAGCAGTTTTTAGTAATTTTTTACCAATCCCTTGATTACGATAAGGAGCAAGAATGCCTATACCAAGTACACCAATATGGGCAAATACCGGTCTATCTAATCCGGTGATATCACACCAACCAATCACCTCGTTATCTCGTACCGCAACCAAATGGGGCCAATTTCCCTTTATATTTTCATTAATATAGTTTTTCGTAGTAAGAATAGGCGGACCCTCTAAGAAAGCCAAATAGTGATGCTCGCGGGCAACACTATCTACAGCAGTCCAAAACGACTCCAGATGATTTTCGCGGATAGGAATGATTTCATAATTCATTAGTCATAGCCTTTGCTGGTTGATACCAATCTTTTCCATTAACAAAACGTGCGATTAACATGGAGCTGACACTATTACCCGTGACATTAAGCATGGTGGCCAGCGGATCAATAATAATACTAATGGCGGCAATAGCAATTAAAACAGAGGGGGGGAAACCATAAACACTTAAAATAAGTAATTCTCCTAACATTCCTCCGCTAGGAATAGCGCCCATTACTGTGCCTACCAAGACCGATACACCTAAGGCAGTCAATAACACTGCAGGACTTGAAAAGTCTAAATGAAAAAGTCCAAAGATAAAGGCAATTTTAAACATCCCACCAATGACTGAACCATCTTTATGGATGAGTGAACCTAATGGTATTGTAGTGTCAGCAATTTCCGGGGGTACGTTCATTTTTTTGGTGGCTGCTAAATTAGCAGGGATGCTTGCCGCACTGCTGCAAGTAGCCAAGGAGGTAAGCATAGGAATAAGTACATTAGCCCAAAAAAGGCGTACCCCTTTTTGCTTGGCTGCAATAAAGGCAAATAGGGTGGAGGCAATTATAAAGTACAAACCCGCCGAACAATAATATAGTACAGTTACCCGTAAGTAATTTCCCATAACTTGAGGTCCTAACTCGCTTACTAGCACAGCAAAATAGGCAAAAAAACCTATGGGAGCAAAAAACATGATGAGATCAAATAGACGCATGAACAGTGTTTCACAAGCTTCTAAAATTCTCAAAATAAGCGTGCTTTTTTCTTGCGTAATTTGAGTTGCTGCTAAGCCAATTAAAATCGAGAACACAATCAAGGCCAGCATATGCTGATGTGATAACAGGTGGCTAAAATCAGAAACAGTAAACATACCGACAATTTGCTCTGCGATATTAATGTGGGCATTTTGTGGGGGTAGTGAAAGTGCAAGTTGCACCCCTTTAGCGGGAGGGCAGAGAAGAACAATCCATAAAGAATAAAGTGCTGCTACCAAGCCTGTGACGAGAAACACCAAGCTCATATAGGACATAATCTTTCCTAATTTTCCTATAGAGCCAGTTCGGGCAATGGCTGAAGAAATACTAAAAAAAATTAACGGAACTATAGTGCTAAAAATTAGGTTGATAAAAATATCGCCGAGAGGCTTTAAGTACTGGCTTTGGGGGCCTAATAAAAAACCGGCCAACCCCCCTGTTAAGATGGAAGTTAATAAAATGAGTGAAAATAGATAAGGTTTAAACGTCTTACAAGAAATCATGGCTTAATAGCTTAATGAGATTATTCTGACTTCATAACAGAAATAAATTAGAAAGTCACTTTTAGCTCTTTAAGTTAAGCTATTTAACTAGTAAAGTACTGTCCCAATCTAGTGTCTTGCTTATTTATTTCAGCTGTATCGAAATAAGGGGCTTAAGTTTATTGAGATTATATGCCTTGCTGGTTATTTAATTTAGATGCACAACAATTAACTTTGGAACTCCAAACTAAATTGACTAAGGCATTATTAAAATCAAAAACAAGCATGAATGCCTCTAAACAAAAGACTTTAGATCTGCTGATTAATGAGTCAGTGCAACGCATTCTTTTGGATATTCATGATAGCTTTGAACGAGAGTTTTGTGGCTTATGTTTGTGCACGCTGATTTATGAACACTTACTTAAGAAGGATAGTTTAAATAGTTTACAAATGACTTTATGGACGAATTTAACTGTTGAAAAAGTTAAATTAGCCTTTAATAATGAAAAAATAGATGAGTTTTGTTTTTATGCTGAGCTTGACTATAAATTAGAGGGACCCCATGAGCCCAGTATTGAAGAGCTTGCTAGTAAGGGGATGTCAACATTACAACGCCTCGGTAATCTGGAACAATTTAAAATAGAAACCTCTACTCTAATCGATAAATTCATTAGTACGGTTCCTAAAAATCAATATGTCGTGTTAATTGGTAATAGCCCAGCCTATCTTTATTCTCTATTGGCTGAACAAGATTATAGGGTAATTATTTTGCCCCTAAGTGGCATCAAGCGATGTACCTTACCAAAAGACGAACAGGGATGGGGAATTTTAATTAATTATGTAGAGCAAGTAATTAAAGCTCAAGCTCCTGCTCACCAAAACCCAGGGGCTTTTCATGACTAGAAATGAACCAATTATTGTTCAGCTGTTTTTTAATCAACAGTCGACAAAAGATTCGGTAAATTTAGGCTGTGAGGCTTATTCGCTCTAAATGGTTAATAAG
>NZ_RZGQ01000075.1 GCF_003989735.1 Legionella sp. km772
AAACTCATTTAAATCACTTTGCTATTAAGTACAAATTGATTCTTAGAGCGAACCAGATTGCTTGGCAGGAGCTTAAAAATATGGCAGCTTAAAATTGACCGTGCGTAACATGAGTTATTTACTGTCCGTTTTCTTTTTTGCATAGCGTTCTTGATATCGTTGGTAGGCATATTTCGCTTGTTCTGCGCTGACCACATCAACCTCATTGCCATAAATATCAACTCGCGCTGCATCTGCTTTTTGGCAGGTTAAATAAGCAGGTGATGCACTGTAATAGCTTAATGCTTCTCTGAGCGATTTCTTGCTAAACGGAGGGGTATCTAAGCGTTCATAAAAATCAATAATATCATCAAAAATACCTATTTTAAGAGGCTTTACTTGATTACTTTTTTTAAAAAAAGCATGGGGGAAATGCTCAACAAGCCAGTCAATAATTTCGAGCTTATCTTTTTTTACACTGATGGTTTGGTTCATAGTCCTACTCTAACACTAATGGATCATGAATAAAGTACCATAACATGTCGCATAATCAAGAAAATTAATTGATTTAACCAAATAATATTAAAAAAAGCTCACAAACAGTCTTTCTTTGACAATTTAAAAATAATTCACTCATCTTTTTTGCTCGATTTTTTGTAAGAAATTTCTCAATGACTAGGTGGATAATGACTATTTTTGCTTATTGCTTTTACGTCAACTTTTCCTAACTAATTGAATTAAAATCATATTTTTTTTACCAATACTCTTCTAAAATTAAAAGTAAGAGCAAAAAACTGATTTTCTGTTCTTGCACTTAACACTTTGAATTGCTACATTTTATCCATGGCTTATATGGATGTAAGCTCTACAAATGGATTTGTAATCAGATGGAACTGATAAGTGTCAGGATGACCTAAGAACGGGATGTTCTTAACGGATGACTGCGAAAAGCCAGGCTATGCCTGGCTTTATTATTTTATTCCCGAAACACTTGCTGATGTCTCAGCTGTTCTATCAAACCAAAAGGCAAGACCAATAAAAAACAAGAATAGGGCGATGATTGCATTGCTATATAATCCAAAATATAGATTTTTATGCTGCTCATAAATTATATTCGCTATTTCAATCCCAATAGCGCCAATTACCATCACACTTAAACTAACAATCGCTGAAACGGTGCCTTTACTCACATGAGTTATATAAAGACAAAAGCGGTTTAAAGGTGCATTCATAATGCTTAATGCAAAAAAATAAATAATCGTTCCAGGTAATAAATAGTAATAGTGGTTTCCATAAAAATAAGGAAGAAGGGCCATTAATGAAGTACCAAAAGCCAAGATAAAGCAGCCCCAATACATAATAGTTTTAATAGCGTATTTATAAGTAAGACGATGCAGCACCCAATTGCCAATAATGGTAGCCCCAAAAACAGGCAACTGCCATAAACCGTATTGAATTACCGTGAGTTTACCTTCAGAAATCAGAATGATGGGTGCAAGGGCAATCCATGCGACACAAGGAATGCCTATCAAGCCCAAAGCTAGGCTACCACAACAAAACGTTTTATTAGTTAATAGTGCTTTATAGTTTCCCCATATAATCGCAGGTGAAAAAGGAGTTCGGGGAATAACTGCCCCTTTTTTGGTTGTTTGTCCTATTGGCTCTGGCATGTATTTCATTAATCCCCAAAGAGCAAACACAGCCCCAATGGCAATCATTATGAATATAATGCGCCAAGTGGCATAATGAATTATAATCGCGCCCAGTAAAGGACCTAAAAGCGGCGCTAAAATCGCTGCATTGGCCATAATAGCGATTAATCGAATAGCATCCATTTCTTCAAAAATTTCTTGAATTGTTGCATAACCAATAACGCTAATAAAACAAAGCCCCATACCCTGGAAAAAACGAGCGGTTAAAAATTGATTCATGGAATAAGAGCAGGCGATTAGAACCGTAAAAAAACAAAATAATCCTGCACCTATCAGCATTAAGGGTCTGCGGCCATAGGCATCCGAAATGGGGCCTAAGATAAGCTGAAGGCTTGCACCACCTAGAATGTAAATGGTAAGCGAGGTGGCTACTGTCGATTCTGGCGCATTGAAGGATTTTACCACCTGGATCATCCCAGGCATGATCATATCATTCGCAATATAGGTCAGGAACTCATATAAAACTAAGAATGAGGCAAATAGTAGAGCCTGCTTACGTGATATCAATATTAATGGTTCAGACATTAGCAATCCTGAGTTTTGTTGAGAATAAATAGATGGGTAAGGCATAAAACTTATAAAGTATAGCCAGTTCTGAGCAAAAAATGAAAGTAGGTCGCGTTAAATAATGTCGAAATATATGATATAATGCTCATAATATGATTTGTTCGTTTTGGTTTTGATAATGACTCCTTTATTTCCCGCACGGGATCACTTAGTAAGCATTCGTCAAGGTAAAGGGGGGGATTGTTATTTGCTTTCTTCCTTAGAATGTCTTTTAAACGGGGATACTGCTAGCCGGGCTCAAATTGAATCAATGTTTACGCAAACAGCTACTGGCGTTGAATTAAGAATAAAGCCTAATGCTCAATCCGCTCGTCTTCAAAAAGATAAACTAGCTGGAAAATATGAATACCGCAAAGATCCAATTACTGGCGATGATATTTTTATTATAAGTAATCAACGATTAAAAGAAATTGATGCTGCCTATCGAGGCGTACGATCTAATTCTTTAGCGGTAAAGATTTTGGAACGGATAAGTGCTTATTATTATGTTGGTGATTGGAATCAGTTTGAGGTCTTAGCCAGTGTAGTAGCTCATGACATTAACAATCGCCATGATAAAACCTCTACCGAGTTTGTAGGTGATTTATTAGGCTTTAATGCCCATAATTATCCGGGGTCGAGTTTTGAGAAGATTTTAAAGTTACAAGAGTTAGATCCGAATCAAGCTGTTTATATCAGTATGTCCTATGGAGATAAAGATGCCTTTGACCAAATACATGGTCGCCATGCCTTAAGATTAAAAAGTTTTGCAAAAATTGGCTATGATCAATACCGGCTTAAACTTATTAATCCTTGGGATAATAGCCCAGATAAAGTAGAAACCTTGGTATTAAGCTCAGCAGAATTAGCTTCTAGAAAGGCACGCTTTTGTGTGTATAGTACTGACGCTCATGAGCATGAGCTAAAAATGATGTTAACTCAATGTTCCTCTGAGCAGGCAAAATATGCTTTAGGAAATAAGGAATTATTTAAAAATTTACTACAAAAGAAAAAATCAGAAGGGTTAAAGCAGGATGAATTAAGCGATCTAATTGCCCAACATAAGCGATTGTCTTCTCCACAACGACATCTAGAAGGCGGCGATTTACACATCGAAGAAATAGAACCCATTATAATCGAACAAAAAATAAACCCAGATGTTTATAAAAAAAGACTTTTAATTAATCCGCATGATGAAGAATTAGCGTCCTCTCTTTTAGCCCAACTGAAACTTCATAACATGAAGGTTGATCCTTTATTTATGCATCAATATGTTATTGAGCCGGCGGCGTCTAACAACAGTAAGAGGCTTGGTAGCTATGGTATTGAAGCAGAGCGTTCGAACATATATTCGGCGTTAGTGGGCTATCATTTTCTGGGAGCGCAAGCTGAAAATAGCCTAACTCGTTCTATGCAACTGCGCTTTTATTTAGCTTCAGGAGTTTTCCCTCAAGATGAAATTAATAAACTTTTCACCCCTAGCCAACTGATGACTTTAACCTTGGCGAATTGTTTAACTGATTTAAGTTTTGAGATTTTGCTGCAATCAAGTAGAGCCAATTCTTTAAAAGATTATGTACAAAATATCGACTTCACTCATATTGATAAAAGATGTGTTGAGGAGCTTATGGCTCGTACAAACCTCGGCAGTATTGGTAATTTAAATCGTAGATTAACTACTATTGCGGCTATTAATCCAAGCTTAGCCCAACAGATTATCGAGGTTCAATTAGGAGTAGAACCACCAAGCCTTGCTAAGGAGCGTATTATGAGCCTCCAAAGCGTTGAGGGGCGTTTGCGTATCGAGCGAAACGCGCGCAAGCTTCTAGAACCAATCACTACTATTACTGCCCATTTTAGGGAGTACGATAGTAATACTGTCCAAAATATTACAGCCAGAAAAAGGGAGCTTATTGATCAAGTGCTTGAGTTGGCAAAAGATCCTCAGATGATTGCTGCTGACGACACTCTACGCCTATTGGGTAAGGAAAGTTTAGTAAAACAAAAAATAGCTGAAATTGAGAAAAAAGGGGCTTTTCATGAGAAAAACTTACTCCTAAAAGCTGAAAAAATAAAAATATTACAAGCTATTAATTTTACAAGTCGATTAAATACCATCGAACAGATGAAAGAGCGCCTTGTACGGGAAGCAAAAACCAATTCTAATTATGATCGAGCGGCAACCAGAGCAAAAGTACTTTGTGGACGTTTAGATAGAATTCATAAACAATTTTTAAATGATCCTACAATGTCAACCTCAACCTTTAAAGAGGAAGTCGGAGAAGAAATTAAAGGGGCTTTGGATGTATTAAAAGTGCATCGTGGCTGGAAAAAAATTTTGGAAAGTTTAGCAAATGCGATTGTTTCTTTGGCAGAGGCTATGGGACTAAAATCTAAAAATAGTAGGTGGAGCCTGTTGGAAGTTAAAACTGAATCAAGGAAAACGGCCGAAGAATTTGTCGAATCAATTAATAAACTTAGTCATTAACTAATCGCATACGTGAAAAATATGGTATTGATACAGTGCCTATATTGTTCAGAGCACACTGATTAATTAGCACAGTATTAATTAAAAAATTATATATTGCAGAAAACCAATGATTTTTTTAAACAAATTATGAATGATATCCGTACGGATTTTACAAAAAACGTAATTGCATTGATCCAATCGGTTCCCCGCGGAAAAGTGGCCACTTATGGACTTATTGCAAGGCTTGCGGGTAATCCACGAGCCTCACGTCAAGTGGGCTGGTTACTTCATTCAAGTACAGACAAATACGACCTTCCTTGGCAACGCATTATCAAATCAGATGGACGTTTATCATTTCCTAGCTATTCATCCCATTTTATGAGGCAAAAAAATAAACTGGAAGAAGAGGGAGTTTCCATTATTAATGGGCGAGTGGATTTAAAGATCTTTCTTTGGGGTAATGATGATGATTTGTAATGTCCTTAAAGTTAAGTTGCTTACTTTTAAGCGCTTTGCAACCCTCTTAGGTTAAAGCCAAGGGTTGCCTTTTAAGAAATTACTGACCAGCTGAGGTGGTCGCCGTTGAAAAAAAGTTTAAAAATCCTGATGGTTCAGCAACAGCATCACTAGGCAATGATGATGACTTGGAGGTGACGGGAAAGCTCCAATTGCCCCCACCGTTTTGGGTGACTGCGATTAAGGGAAAATAGCCTGAGCCGTTGAAGTAATACCCAGCTGCCATACCATAAGAAGTAGTACCACTAGTACTGTTGATGCTAATTACTTGGTTCACGTCAGGTTGAGCATCGGCTGGCATGTTATTTTTATCAACTACATAAATCCAATTAGGGCTGCCATTTTTATTTTGCACGACAAAAGGATAGCCTGCATTATCGCTAAAAACATACCCCCCTCCGGCAAAGCATAAAACACTAGAACAGGTTACAGAATTTATGTATCCACTGAGTATTCCCTGCGGTAGATTTTGACCATCTTGGACGACATAGTTCCACGTTTTGCCATTGTTTTCACTTAACATAAGAAGCGGGACTTGCATGGTATTAGTAGAATAATATCCTCCTACCATACATCGATTATTATAACAGTCCATATCAGTCACTGAATCAGTAGAAATAGCATTATTAGGAAAATCAGATTGTGAGCTCATCGGGAAAATCCACGAAGCGCCTCCGTTAGCACTGTAGCCTAAAATTATATAGCTTTGCGTTCCCAAATCCCCGGTAGAGCGATAAGTTCCACTTAGAATACACTTCTCGTTTACGCATAAAATGCGTGAAAAATTTCCTGCAATTCCACTAGCGGGAACACTAATCCCACCAGGATAAATTGATTGTGCGTTTAGGGGGTAAGACCAGCTAGCACCGCTATTAGTACTCAAACCTAAGAGAGGATACCTTTTACCCTTTCCACTGGAGCTAACATTATACTGTCCAGTAACTAAACAACGTGTGCCAGTGCAAAATACATTTTGTAAGCTTCCTACAAAACCACTTGTAGCAGCAGCTACCGCGCCCTTAGGTAATTTAAGGGCGCTGATGGGATAAGTCCAAGTATGGCCTGCGTCTAAAGTCAAGGCTAATAATGGAAAATTACCTTGAGCAGTATGATACTGACCAGCCGCGGCACACAAAGAACCGAGACAGTAGACCCCATTAATAAAACCGGCAACATCGGTATTAGACGGGGTCATCGTTCCTGGAAGTGCTGTTGTTGAATTTATCGGATAGCTCCAGGTAAGGCCACCGTCTTTACTGATTGCAAGCATAGGATAAGTGACATTGCCTACTAAATAACGTCCCCCCATTGCACATAAATTACCACTACAACTGCTACCAATAAAGTAATTAATTTGCCCTAGAAGAGGATTTAATACGGGAGTTATACTGATATTAGGCGGTAATGATTTAGGCTTATTGGCAGTAATAGGATAGGACCAACTGCTGCCGTTATTATTACTTCGAGCCCCAAGAGGAAAATAGCCTTGTGCTGTATAGTAAGGTCCACCCACTAAACTAAGGTTAGCTTTCTGGACTTTAACATTCAATACACTATTAGGTTGGGGTCCTGCGCAGGTAGTCTTATCTGAAAAACAGACAAAAAGATGATGGTGAGGGTTAGGATCTTTGGCATTGACAGCGCCATTGACAGATAAACCTAAAGTGCAACTGCCATGAGCGGGTAAATCAAATTTTTTCCCACATAAGGATGAACTAATTAACTGGGTTACATTAGGAGGTAACCATTTAACAAAGTTATTTTTACGGGCTTTATTAGTGTTATTTTTTACCGTTAAATACGGACCACAGATTCCCCCGCTGTAATCTCTGTAGGCAAAGAGGTTCCGGTTTTAGTTTGAATGTTAAATGGCAAAGCATAACTTAAACAACTCACAATACTTAATCCAACAATACATGATAACAAGATGAATTTTCTATAGGCATTCATTCTAGTCTCCTTAAATAATATAATTAATTTGCAGCAACAAGGTATTAGTATAAAAATGCTGCTGCTTTAAGGTAGGGGTGATGGGAACATCATCAATCAAACCATTACCCAGAGCAACTTTACCTGAGTCTGAAAAGAGATAGCCAATTCCGGCGCGTAAATGCGCGGTGACATCGAAATCGATACCGGCCCCAAGATTATAAGCCAAGTTAGTTTGAGACCTATTCGCATACAAAGGGCTAAAGGTTAGAAAATCGGGAACAGTGACCCCATAGTTCTGGGTTTTATTAAAGCCTATTCCAAGTCCGAGTTGGGCGTAAGGGTGCATAACAGTACGGAAAGTAGATAAGATTTTAGCTTCTAATAATAATTGCTGGATTGAGGCTTCGTATTGATAGGGAAAGACATCAGACGAAGCTGCATCTGCTCCTTGAACAAGCTGTCCGCTTTTTGAAAAAGCACCATAATGGTAATAAGCCAAATCAAATTGTATTTTTTGGGAGGAAACATTGAACTCTTTACCTAAAGCCGCTCCCCATACTGTTTTTCTTTTCTCGGTATTAGTGTAATAAGTATAAGTACTGGCACCCACTCCAAATTGCTGAATGTCATCAGTGTTTACTGTCCAGGCTGGACCCGCAAAAAACTTGATAAAAAGACCATTAGATAAAGGGGCGGAGGGAAGGGCGCCCATGCTGCCGGCGAAAACAAGTTTTGTGAGTAACATTCCTAAACCGACACTAGTTTTTTTATATCCTTTAATAATCATAAGCATCCTTTTCTTATTCATGGTAATAGAAAAATTTTTATTTAAAGTCAGGTAAATTGCATAGTAAATCCGAATTTGAATCAATCAACTTCAATTTGGTTATACGGATGGGATTAAACAGCACTAATTTTACAATTATATGCCATTTAGTTTTTGAATATTACCATTACGAGAGGAGAAAGTCGTCAGGAAAATAGTTTAAATTAGAAAAATTAGTGCTCTTTTATTGAAATATTCGATGATTTAATGAATTTGGTGCTGATTTTTTAAAGAGAATAACTTTTTAATGGTGTTGTAGAAAACCCTGAGAAAGAAATTTTCTACAACAGCACTGTTTCCCTAGCCACGAGGCTATTTTTTAACTGGTGTCTTTTCAGGAACAAACTCAATCTTATTCACAAAACATTTAGTTTCACCGCTCCAGGGTAAGGTGTAGGCATCACAGTGGTAAGTCACAATAACATGCTTATTATTTTCCATCGCATAGTCCGCTTTATCGACCAAATCCGATTTAAATTGTCCTAGAGTGAAGTAAAATGCACGTCCACTTACGCCACTTGCATTTTCCAATCCTCCTAAAACCATTTCTCCCTCATAAGTACCCCAAAATTTTCCTTCCTTAGCTACCTTAACAATAATACCTGATTTCTGGCCTTTTTGGACGCTCCAACAGCCGCTTAAGCTGGTAATTAGGATAAGTAAAAAACTTATCTTTATACTCTTTTTCATTACTTTCTTCCTACTAAGTCGTTTGGAGTAATATAACCTTTATGGTCACATAATTGAACCATTCCTAAGGTATTTCATCGCTTGGTCGCTAGATATAAATTAAGCTACCAAGACATAAGTTAATATCTCTTGAAGAAAAAGCTTAGAGGATAATAAGCTAGTTAAATGTAGTAAATGCTATAGGGCATCTTAATGCCTTTCCAATCGAATTTAGATATTAAGCAATTTCGCTGCATTTAAGTAACTTATTTTCATTTTGTCTTCTTCCTTCAAAGGTACCGAATCGAACCATTGACTAGCTTTCAAATTATCTTCATAAGGATAGTCAACCGAAAACATGATTCTATCTGTACCCACTGTAGAAATTGCATGCATTAAGGCCGGAGTATCAAAAAAACCGCTCGTGGTCAAAAATATATTAGAATTAAGATATTCGGTGATTGTTTTTTTATATCCCATTTTTTCTCGCCAACCTTCTTCTTTTAAGCGATGATCAATTCGCCACGCCCAAAAGGGGAGCATTTCTCCCATATGCCCGATGATAATTTTAAGGTTTGGATATCTATCAAAAAGGCCTGAGAGCATTAGCCGCAAAATATGTTCGGCTGTTTCAATATGAAAGCCCCAGGAGGAACCATGTAATGCCTGATAGGGAGAATAGGTTGCTTCTCTTCCTGCAGGAATTCCTCGCGGGTGGATATAAACGGGGATATTATTGGCGTGAATATAGTCCCAAAATTCGTCGTAAGCCTTGTCATCTAAATATTTTGCCAGGGTATAGTTACTGCTATCATATCCATTGATAAGGCATCCGACGATTCCTTCAGCGCCTTGAATACGCTCAAGCTCATGAATGGCAAGCTGCGGAGCATAAGTGGGAACGCAGGCAAAGGCACGAAATCTATCGGGTGATTGCGCAACACAATCGATTAAATAGTCATTCCATTTCTGGGCGCAATATTCTAAGTTAGAAGCCAGCGCTAATGATTGCAATCCGGGCGTAGTTACTGAAAGAACAGATAAATCAATCCTTGCCTCATCCATTTTTTCAAGCCTAAGCTCATGTATATCTTTTAAGGCGGCCAAATTTAAACTAAATTCTGGATGACTTTTGTGTTCGAGGATTAAATCCTGTCCCGGGACTATAATCGCTTCCTCTAATGCAATCCTCTTCATGTCTACCCCTTGTCATCCTTTAATACCAATAAGTTTAGTAGATTATTCAAAAAGAGGGATAGTTATTGGTAGAGATTAGATGTGCGGGCAAATTGTTTATTCTAGCCGCTCGAATCGGCAAACTGTTAGCCCCTGATGGATGACCTTTTCAAAAAACATCTTCAACGGGCGAACCCATAATTGATTATCGCCAAACTGCTCACTGTGATATAAGGTCCTGTACACTATCATTTCCTCACAGGTCTCGCTATGGTGTGCTTTACCAATTACTTCATATAATTGCCCATTCTTATAATGTTTATATTTACCTAAAAGCGGATCGGTAACAGCTTCTTTATTTTTGCGGAGTTCTAAGTCTATCTCATTAACCATTTATTAACCTTTTAATATTTCAGTATTTCTTAGTGCTGCGGCTATTAATATGAATACTCCACTGCTTGGGACGATGAGCGGCCGGGGACAATTTTAGCAAGCCATATGATTCAAAAATTCTTGCAAATGAGCTTTATCCTGTTCACTTTGTAAATAATTTTTCAAACAAATAATTTGTTGTGTATATTCCTCATGCGTAATGATCCCCCGAATTAGTTCAAAGCGTAAGTAGACGCAATAGGTGTTTAATACATCCGTCTCACAATAATCACGAATGCTCCTAATTTGCCCTTCTTGATACTGTTCCCATACTTTAGCGCCACTCATCCCCATTTTTCCGGGGAAACCTAGAAGGCTTGCGATATCATCTAAGGGGGCGAATGCCTTATTTTGATAACCGGCGACGATATCCATTAAGTCAAGATGACGGTAATGGAAGCGGCTTAAGTAATTATTCCACCGAAAATTTTGTTGGTTTTCCCCCGCTTCCCAGTAAGTGGGCGCAGAGATACCATGCACTAATGAGCGATAATGCAAAACGGGTAAATCAAAACCTGAGCCATTCCAGCTTACTAGGGTAGGTGTGTGTTTATCAATGCCAGCAAAAAAACGGCTAATTAATTCTTTTTCATCGGATTCTTCATCGCCTAAAGACCAGACTTTAATTTGAGCGCCATGGCTTAGAACTACAGAAATAGCGCAAATTTTTTGTAAATAATGGGGTAGAAAATCATTACCTACTTTAGCTCTTCTTAATGCAAATAACGCTTGGGCAGTATCATAGTCAGATAAGCCATGGAGATCATAGAGTTTTTTTCCTGCTTCTACATCGGGGATGGTTTCAATATCAAATACAAGGATACTCATAAGTTGTAAGAATAATAAGTGATAAACTATCTTAACACGCACCTGCTTCTCTGTCAGTGAAGAACATAGCTTGGCCAAATAATATTTGTTACACTTTGTTTTTTGATCGTAGGATGAACTCATGAAGTTAAAGGATTTTTTTACTAAGGTAATAAATCTTAAGTTATTTGTTTTAATGTTCTTTGCCTTATTATTAAGCTCTTGTGTTAAGCAGCCTCCCTCAAATATTGAAAACGTTTGCCATATTTTTAAGGAGTATCCTCAATGGTACCGGGATGCTAAAGACGTCGAGCGACGCTGGAAAGTTCCTGTTCCTGTGCAAATGGCTATTGTTCATCAAGAATCTAAATTCGAAGCTAGTGCTAAACCGCCACGTAAAAAGCTTTTATGGATAATCCCTTGGAAAAGGCCTTCGACTGCCTATGGTTATGCCCAAGCATTAAATGGCACTTGGAAAGAATATAAACGCGATAATGGTGGTTTATTTTCCTCTAGGGATACTTTTGGTGATGGGGTGGATTTTATTGGTTGGTATGCCAATGGTGCTTATAAGAAGGCAAGAGTTCCGCGAACAGATGCGTATTCTTTATACTTAGCCTATCACGAAGGTGTTGGGGGATATCAGCGTAAAACTTATTTGAAAAAACCCTGGTTGATTCAAGTGGCACGAAAAGTGAAAGCAAAATCCCAACTGTATGCATCACAATTAAATTCTTGTCAGGGCTCTTTGAAAAAACATCATTGGTTTTAATTTTATTTGTGTAACTACAGATGAAGCAGTCCTTCTGTAAAGGCAGGAGGACTTAACTTTGTAAAGAGTCTAGTTATAAAACTGAGCAAATCAGCTGGACTATCTTAAACCGCCTGCTATCCTATTAGGATAAAAATTATCTTGAAAAAAAGTCTAAATAATTTATATATTCGAACAAAGTCTAGTATAATTAAAACTTATATTATCTAAGAGGAGCTTTTAATGCGATTAATGCTTTTGGGCGGACCGGGTGCTGGGAAAGGGACTCAGGCGTCTCGTTTAATTGAACGTTACAAAATTCCTCAAATCTCCACCGGAGATATGTTACGTGCTGCGATTGCACAAGGTACTCCTTTAGGTTTAAGTGCTAAAAAAATTATGGAGTCAGGCGGGCTTGTTTCTGATGACATCATTATTGGGCTAGTAAAAGAGCGTTTAAAGCAAGATGACTGCAAACGAGGTTTTTTGTTTGATGGTTTTCCTCGAACCCTTGTTCAGGCTGATGCTTTGAAAAAAGCGGAAATTCATCTTGATCATGTCATTGAAATAGCTGTGGATGATAAGGAAATTATCGAGCGTATCAGTGGCCGTCGCATCCATCAGCCTTCGGGACGAGTTTATCATGTAATCAATCATCCACCCAAACAAGCTGGCTTAGATGATGTGACTGGAGAGGCCTTAATTCAACGTGATGATGATAAAGAAGAAACCGTAAAAAAACGCTTAGAAGTTTATCATCAACAAACAGCTCCTTTAATTGATTATTATAAAAAAGAAGCTAAGCGAGATAATGATGATGCGCCTCAGTTTCATACCGTAAAAGGTATTGGCTCAGTGGATCAAATTTTTGAAAAGATTGTTAGCGCTTTAGAGAAAAAGAAAGAAGATGCCGTCACAGAATATAACCAGCATTCAATTTGAATCTATTGTTAATGAGAACCAAATTGTCTTCGTAGATTTTTGGGCGGCTTGGTGTGCGCCCTGTAAACAATTTTCTAAAGCTTATGAGTTAGTTGCAGAACAGTTCCCTGCAATTTTATTTGCTAAGATTAATATTGAAGAAGAACAGGAACTTGCCGAGTTTTTTGAAATTCGTTCTATCCCTCATTTGATGGTATTTAAAGAAGGCATTATCATCTATTCCGATGCCGGAAATATTACGGAATTAACTTTAAAGGAATTAGCCCAGCAAGCTTTAGCTGCTGATGTTAGTGATATTCGAGCCCTGCTTGATCTCGAAGAGCAAGCGCAGTAAAGAGTACTAGCTCTGCCTGGGATATATATTTTCCTCATTGCATCCCTAATAAACTTAAAATAATACTTCTATGCTACAATGAGGGGACTGGTAATTGTCTTGCCGCAGCAAAGGTAGTACTGCGCGACAGATGGGAGGATAAATTTCAATAGCTTTCTTTTGGGTTAAACTTGTACAAAATCGGGTTTTTCCTTAGTTTGCAAAAAGTGCGCTCGATTTAAATATTCCTCTAATTCTTTTTTCGCATCCGGACTCATGGCTAACCCTAATTTAGTGCGACGGAATAAGACATCATCAAGAGTCTTAGCCCACTCATATCCAGTTAGATAATCTAACTCGACTTGATATAATTCCGTGCCAAAGCATTTACCTAAAGAAGACAAATTGGTGCATGAGCCAAGAAATAGTTCAGTATTAGTGCCGTAACTGTTAAGGTATCTATCAAGGAGCTCTCTAGGAAGCCAATGATATTTTTTTTGCGCAAAATCAAAATAATCCGCAAAACTCCGCTCATCCCATTTTGCTCCAGGTAGAGGCGTATTTTGCGTTCTAGAAGGTTCTAATTGCGGAAAATAAATTTTTAATTGGTCAATAACATCTTCTGCTAATTGCCGATAAGTCGTTATTTTTCCACCTAAAATAGTAATCATTGGGGCTGGTTTATTAGTGACTTCATAACTGTAATCACGGCTTAAACTACTGGCATCCTTTTCTCGCGCGGCAATTAGTGGTCGAACTCCGCTCCAAGAATAGACTAAATCGGTTTTTTTGAGTTTTTTATTAAAATAAGAGTTAGTTAAGTTGATTAAATAATCAGTTTCTTCGTTACTGATGTGCATTTGATCTAAATTTGTATTAAAGGGAATATCTGTGGTTCCTATCATGCTGTAACCATGATAAGGAATAACAAAAATCACGCGTTTGTCTTGGTGCTGTAAAAAATAGGCGTGTTTGCCTTCATATAGCTTAGGAACGATAATATGACTGCCTTTAACCAAGGTCATTTGATGTTGAAGTGGTATATTAAGAAGCTTCGCAGTAGCTTCAACCCACGGTCCTGCTGCATTAATTAAAGTTTTAGCCTTAACTTGATACGATTTACCTTCAGCAGGTTGGATGGTAAGAATCCAAGTATTATTACTGACAGCTGTTTTAATCACTTTTGCACGAGGTTTGATGCTTGCCCCATGATTTTTTGCTTGTAAGGCATTGGAAATGGTTAAACGCACATCATCTGTGGCAGCATCATAAAATAGAAAACCATGGTTAAACTCTGACAGCAAGGGATCAAAATATGCGCTTTCTTCCCGGTAAATTGTTTTACAATGAGGTAGGCGATTTTTAGTACTTAAATGATCGTACAAAAAAAGTCCAATCCTTAAAAACCAGGAAGGACGCATATATTTTTGATAAGGTAAGACAAAGGCTTGCGGATGTACTAAATGGGGGGCCAGGCTTAATAAGGTTTGGCGCTCTATAAGGGCTTTTTTAACTAAGCTAAATTCATAATGTTCTAAATACCTTAATCCCCCATGAATTAGCTTTGTGCTGCTTGACGAGGTTTTAGAGGCTAAATCATCTTGCTCAAACAGGATAACGGACAAACCCCGCAGCGCAGCATCAGCAGCACAGCCGCAGCCATTGATACCGCCGCCAATAATAGCTACATCAAAAATTTGATCCATCGTCTTCCTCATTAAGCCTCTCGATAAGGTTCCTAACACCTTCGATAAATTAATACTATAAAAGATCTATCTACAAGAAGCACCTTATTTTATGACAGGGTCACCTCATGAAAAATTTTGAGATAAGATAGTGGTTAAAATAGAATCATCCCATCCAGCATTTTTTCTGAGCCGCTTAATAGATTGCCTTTTCATCTGATTTTTAGTTAATTGA
>NZ_RZGQ01000076.1 GCF_003989735.1 Legionella sp. km772
AAACTCATTTAAATCACTTTGCTATTAAGTACAAATTGATTCTTAGAGCGAACCAGATTGCTTGGCAGGAGCTTAAAAATATGGCAGCTTAAAATTGACCGTGCGTAACATGAGTTATTATCTGTCTATTTTTGCGGGTAAACAACCTGGTAAACGTATTTAAATTGACCCAACAGCTTTCTTCTTGGGTCAAAAAAGCTGATTAAAATTTGCTTTATGGTGTTTTTTATTTGAATAAAAATAATAAATTGTAATTTTTTGTTTAATTAGTCCTCTTTGAGGGATATATAAATGTATTTGGTTTAACGGGAGATTCACAGCACCTTTCATTTAGGTTAATTCCATGGAAATGAATGTTTAAGCAGTCCTTGCATGAGCGAGAAGTTAAAAATTTTATAACCTTATTTGAGGAAGTTTTTAGTACTCAGGTCTCAAGCAGATGATAACTTTATTGTTGTTGCCCCTAATCTATCTGGTCCAAAGCGGATTTGCTCCTAAAGGTTCCCTGTGTTTGGGGGACAAGTAAACTATAAGGAGTAAAAATTAAATGACCTCGCTTAGATGCATTTACTAAACTCGATTTACTGTTCATTTGGATCGTCAGGTGCATCTAAAATAACGCGTGTTCCTTTCATCCCATTACCAGGTAGATCTACAAATTCCTCATTAAGCCAACGCGCGTCTTCAATAAACATACGCACGCAACCATGGCTAGCTCTATATCCAGGGACCTCATAACTGCCATGGAGTGCAAATCCTCTGAAAAAATGCATGCAATAGGGCATAACTGCTCCACCACTTTCTCCATTGGCCCTACGTGGAAATACTGTTGAGACACAATCTATGTCTTGTTTGCGGATGATCCGAAAAGAACCTGTTGGTGTGGCACAGCCACCGGTGACATTGCAACGACCAATGCCTGAAGAAATGGGCCCCCACCATAACAATTCGCCATCCTGATCATAAGCACCCCAAGCTAATTTTTTTTGGCTGACATAAATGGTTTTTTCACCGTCTGATTCAATATACCGAGGGAAGGGAGAAACGTCATAAATAGTTAAGCGCTCAATATTTTTAGGGACGGCTATGGTCATGCCAGGTTTTAAGCTGATGTTCATGCGATTAATCCGCCGGACAATATCTTGCTCCTCTTCATTGGGAAATAAACGTTCCCAACTATCGCCACTTTTAATTTTCATACAGAAATATTCTGGCAGATTACATAAAGACTCACCGAAGCGCTCTTGAGAAAAAGCAATTGTTGTACTCAATAAAAAGACCATAAATGCTATTTTGATTATTATTTTTTTCATAATGACTCCTGATTTAGTCATTTAAATCAGTTAAGAGACACAGCAAAATCTTTATTTTAAGTATAGTATAAATAGAAAAAATGGGAGTAAAATTAGCTTGGTTTAATCGATTGCCAAACTTCCTGTAATTGTCCTAATAATTCATTGGTTTTAACCAGCAAGCTAACGTCTTGTTTTATGGTGCTTTGGACAATAAGGCTTTCAATTTGGTTATAAAATTTAAGCAGGTTTTGAGCAACCTCACCGCCTTGTTGTATATTGAGCGATCTTCTTAATTCATTAATAATGTTTAAAGTTTTCGAAATATGCTCGCTGGCGGCTTTATGTTGTTCTGCTTGCATACAGCCTATGGCTCCAGCGACATGAGTACGCGCGCCTTGAAATAATAAATTGATTAGCTCATGGGGTGAGGCTGCGTCAATGCGGGTCTGTAAATCCACCAACTTATACTTATCGGTTATTTTTTTATATGGATTATTCATTTTAGCCTCTTAGAGCTTAGCTAACTGCTTTTGCTCGCTTGTTGGGTAAGGAAATCGCTGGTGCTTTTTAATTTACCTATCAGTGTATCAAGGGCGCTAAATTGTGCCATGTATTTATTAGTAAGCATTGTTTTCTCATTGGTAATTCTATCTTGTTGAGCACCTAATAATTGAACCTGTTGATTAAGTAATTCAGTTCTTTGGGCAAATTGGCCACTACCCGCACTGTTATAATTATCAATCAAATCATTTAATTTGGTTGCTATACCACCAGAATAGTTTGATTTTATAAATAAACCACTAATATCTTTATAATTCTTTGTTAAAGCATCATCCAAAGTACTTTGGTTAAGCTGCAGTAAGCCATTATTATCAAGCGTAATTCCTAAATCACCAAGACTGTAAATCGAACTGGAGGGGTCATTATTGGTGGTATTTAAAATACTTGATAAACTAAGTTTTAAAGATCTTATTTGTGGGTCAAATTGTAAAGGAGCTGCTTTTTTATTGGCGCTATCGTAATTAGTTAACCCGTTTATGAGAGTGGCGTTTGCATTATATTTAGTAATAAAATCATTGATTGCGTCAGAGACTTTTTTAGTATCATCGTCAACAGTCAGTGTTATATTCTTCCCTACTTCTGCTTTTTGTAAACTAATATTAAGTCCACTAATCGTATCATTAAGCTGATTAGTGTCATTGCTCACTAATAGGCCGTTGATTTTTACTAAACTATTTTGCGCTTTAACTGTTTCTGTGAGGGCAGGGTTATTTGCAGGATCATAATTTAAAGCAGTCAAACTCCCAGAGATCTGCATGGCATACTGCTCACCCGTTTTATTTGAAGTAAGGGTTAATCTAGAGCCCTTGCTATCAGTTACAATACTTGCGGTGACGTCCGTTGAGGCGGCATTAATTGCGTTTTTCACGTCGTTGAGACTATCACTACCAGTAATATTGATATTTAGAGCAGGATTAGTAAAATTTGGATTGGCAGTAAAAACATTATTTTCATCATAGCTACCAAAGTTAATAACTACAGTTCCAGTACCCAAATGATTAGGATCTGCTACATAGCCGGTAGCTAAGCTTTGTGCTTGCGCTAACTGTTTAACTTCTACTTGATAGCTACCTTTTGATGCCGTATTTGAAGAGGAAATATCCGCGCTAAAATATCCTGTATCACTAAGAGTGGTTTTTAATGAGTACATATTACTGATATTGGATAAATTAGCTAATGAATCTTGTAGGGAGGCTAAGGAACTTTTTATTTTTCCTAAATTAGATATGGTGGAGTTGGCTATGCTTAACGCATTATCATGTGCGTTTTGCTTGGGTGAAATGACCGCATTGACCAATGCAGGCACCAGGGTATTTACATCTAAACCTGAGCCTATACCTGCGGATGAGACTGTTGCCATGATATTTTCCTCTAATTGGAGCTTAAGTTTCCTTCTTTACCGAGCCGCTGATTATTTCATCCATTACATGTAACATATGCAAATATTCATCAGAGGGCATTTTTCTGATAATTTTATCAGTAATTTTATCTGCCGTGATACTTTGTAATAAACCAGTTGCCTTATCTAAAGCAAATTTCGTTTCTGTATTTAATAATGATGTAGAGTCTTCATTACTGCTCTTCGTTTTTTTATCCTCATCATCATTCTTAGCCGTTTTTTTCACTTCATCAACTGCTAATTTCTGAGTATTAACCTTAATACTCTCCTTAGCAATTTGATTTCCTTGTGGTATAGAGTCTATGTTCATTTTTAACTCCTACATATCCGATTTATTTACTATAAAACAGGATATGAAATAATTATAGTACAGCATTAGCTGTACTATAATTGGATTTTTTCTCAATCTTATCGACCATTTAGTAAACTTAAGGCGATTTGAGGTTGAGAGTTTGCCTGACTTAGAATTGAAACAGCAGCTTGTTGTTTAATTTGGAACAGGGTCAAGTTTGCAGTTTCTTGCGCTACGTCAATGTCCATAATGGAACTTCTACTTTGTGAAAGAGCATTAATTTTTAAGCCGATACTTACTATATCACTATTGAGCACGCTTTGTTGCGCACCAACTTTTGCTCTATTACTACTTAAGATATCTACGGCTGCTTTTAGCTTAACCACTAAGCTTACAGCGTTAGATACAGTAGTTGAAGAAGAAATTGAAATCCCTGAAATTGATAAAGCATCGAGTTTTGCAGAATCAAGTTTAATTGTTTCTTTATCAGTTGCTGATGCACCAAGTTGTATAATTATATTGGAAGCAGTGCCATCTAATAATTTAGTACCGTTAAAGGAAGTATTGTCGCCTATTGCACCAAGAGCGGTTAGTACTTTACCAAATTCTGAACCTATGTTACCCCGTTGAGAACTGCTAACTGTACCGTTTGATGCTTGTTGTGCTAAAACCAAAAGACGTTGAGCCATGTCAGTCATTGAGGATAAAGCACCGTCAGCAACATTTAATAAGTTGATACCGTCTTGAGCATTATTTAAGCCTTGTGAGCTAATGTTGATGTCAGCGGTAAAGCCTTGGGCGATTGCCAAACCTGCAGCATTATCGCTCGCGGTATTAATTTTTAAGCCAGTAGATAAACGAGTCATTGTGTTAGATAAATTATTCGTCGTTTTGTTTAAGTTATATTGTGCATTAAGCGATAATATATTGCTGTTGATATTTAAAGCCATGATTGCAGTCTCCTCAGACCTGATCCCGTTTTTTCGAGATTTTTAATATTTAGTAAATTCATTTTTTATTTTGTGAATTCACTGTGCCCATCTTTGTTATCGGAGTGCTATTAGGAAACTTTAGAGCTGTAGCTCATTTTTTTTTAAAATGTGAAATTATATTAAATAAACATAAGATTATTTATTTTTCTGTGTATAATATTCTTTTTCATTAATTAGCAGGGTTCTTGTTTATGAGTTGGTTTAAAAAATTATTACCATCAAGAATTAGAACAGAAACTTCTCAAAAAAAGGGAGTTCCTGAAGGATTATGGGTTAAATGCTCTGGATGCAATGAAGTGCTATACAGCACTGAATTAACCAAAAATTTGATGGTTTGTCCTTCTTGTAATTTTCACCATCGTATTTCGGCGCGGGATAGAATTGCCCAATTTTTAGATGATTCTGGGCAAGAAGAAATTGCAGCGTCTTTAGAACCAATCGACCGTTTAAAATTTAGAGATTCTAAAAAATATAAAGATCGCATCAATCAAGCTCAAAAGGCAACTGGCGAAAAAGAAGCACTAATCGTAGTTAAAGGCATGTTAAATCAACAACCTATTGTAGTAAGTTCTTTTGAGTTTAGCTTTATGGGTGGATCAATGGGGGCAACAGTAGGGGAAAAATTTGTTCGCGCCATTGATGTAGCTACGCAAGAAAAGCGTGCTTACATTTGTTTTACTGCTAGTGGTGGCGCGCGCATGCAAGAGGGGCTTTTTTCCTTAATGCAGATGGCAAAAACCTCAGCAGCTTTAGCTAAATTTGCTGAAACCGGTTTGCCTTTTATTGTAGTTTTAACCGATCCCACTATGGGCGGAGTTTCAGCTAGTTTCGCAAGCCTTGGGGATGTGATTATTGCCGAACCCAATGCGCTGATAGGTTTTGCCGGCCCCCGCGTTATTGAGCAAACAGTAAGACAAACCTTACCAGAGGGTTTTCAACGTAGTGAATTTTTATTAGAACATGGTCACATAGATATGATTGTGCGCCGTCAAGATTTACGCGCTACCGTATCCGAGCTGGTTTCTAAATTGATGTCTAGTGGAAGTGGGCATGGATTCAAACAAGTTTCTAGCTAATCAAACCCTTAATGAATGGCTAAACTATTTAGAAAAAAATAGTCCCTCCCATAAAATCCAATTAGGATTAGAGCGGATTGCACAAGTAGCTAAGCGGCTCAATGTGCACTGCTCTAATGCTAAAGTCATTACCATAGCAGGCACTAATGGAAAAGGTTCCACCGTGAATGCCTTAGAGTGTATTTATCATAGTGCTGGTTATAAAGTTGGATCATATACTTCTCCCCATTTAATTTATTTTAATGAGCGAATTAAAATAAATTTAACAGCTATAAGTGATGAGGCGCTGTGTGAGATTTTTAGTTTAATTGAGACAGCGCGAGGTTTAATTGAATTAACCTATTTTGAGGTAGCGACTCTTGCGGCTTTAGTTTATTTCAGCCAACAACAAGTTGATGTGATCCTATTAGAAGTGGGGCTTGGCGGACGGCTCGATGCAACCAATATTATTGATAGTGATTTAGCTATCATTACAACTATTGACTATGATCATCAAGAGTATTTAGGGACTACCCTTAATCAAATAGCTTATGAAAAAGCCGGGATTTTACGTCAAGGTAAACCCTTTGTTTATGCCGATAATGACCCTCCTTTAAGTATTTTAACTGTTGCAGAAAATTTGGCCACTCGAACTTTTTTATATGGGAGAGATTTTAATTTTTCTGACCCGGATGATGGAAGCTGGTGTTTTTGCACTGCAAACACGCAAATTAAAAACCTAAAAAAGCCTTTAATTCAGCTCAAATCTGCATCTGCTGCAATAATGGCGTGCAAAGTTTTAGAATCCACACTTCCTCTACCAAGAGAGGCTATCGCTCAAGCAATGAATCGTATTTTTGTACCTGGGCGTTTACAGGTTCAAAACATAGAAGAAAAATCCTTATGTATTTTATATGATGTTTCTCATAATGCACAATCAGTTCAGTTATTGGCAAAAACAATCCGTAATTATCCACAAAAAGGACGCATTCATGCAGTATTTTCGGCTTTAAAATATAAAGATATTTTAGGATTAATTAATTCTATAAAAGATTGTATTGATCATTGGTATCTTGCACAATTAGATAATCCGCGAGGGGCTGATGCTGAGTATTTATTGTCCATGGCTAAAAAAGCAGAAATTTTGGCAGAAATTTGTTATACTAGCCCACTTGTTGCCTTTGAAGAAGCAATGACCCAAGCTAAGGCTGAGGATTTAATAGTGGTATTTGGCTCGTTTTTTACTGTTAGTCAAGTCATGTCTTCTCAACATAAACTCTTGAAGGAAAGGGGATGCTATGAAACTGGTTATTGATGAGAAATTAAAGCACCGTTTAATTGGTGTAGCTGTTATTATCTCTTTAGGGGCAATTTTTGCTCCAGCAATGATGAAAAAATCAAACCAAAATATAGAAAATAACTACAGTGTTCGGGTAAAGCTACCCTCGAAACCTGCAGAGCCTAATGTCGCTATTGCTGACGAAAAGGAAGTATTTAAAACTATTAAAATTGCAAAAGTTGAAATACCACCCGTGAGTGCTGAAAGCCAATTACCCGAGTTAGCAAAAGCGGAGGTCATTCACTCCGATGTAGAGACAGCTCACGAATCAGCCTCTCTTGAACAGCCCCGGGATGATTCAAGTTTAGAGTCAGTGCAATTAGCATTAAATAGAGCTGCGCAGAATACGGTAAAGCATGCCTCTCAAGTTGCTAGTACAGCCAATACTAAAGTAGTATCTAAACCAACAGTTGTTGCGGCAAATAAAACGGTAAAACAAGTGAAAAAGCCAACAGTGGTTGCTGTAAAAGCTAGAGCTAAACCCCAACCAGTCAAAGTTGCTAACCGCACAATTGCCAAAAAGCCCATGACACGTTCTGATGTTTATGCCGTACAATTAGCTTCATTCTCTCGTTTATCCAATGCGCAAGCCTTGGTCAGTAGATTACGTACTAAAGGTTATAAAGCTAATTTTATTAAAGTAGCCAGCAAACAGGGCGTTAGTTATAAGGTATTTGCGGGTCATTCACCAAGAAAAGATGATGTTATTAGATTAAAATCACAATTAGCAAGCGCCATGCAGTTAAATGGTTTTGTAGTCAATACTGGAGTTAGTTAATCATGCATCTGCATTGGGTTGATATAGCAATTATTGTCGTAATTGGTTTATCTGTATTAACTGGGCTATTTAGAGGTTTTGTTAAAGAGCTCATTGCCCTTTGTGCTTGGGGGTTAGCTATTTGGTTTGGTTTTAAATATTCGCAATCCTTAGATCCTTGGTTGACTCCTTACATTCAAGAACAATCCATACGTTCAGCGGCTGCATTCATTATCATATTATTTGCTACTTTGTTAGCTGGAGGAATAGTGAATGCCGTTTTAAGCTTTATTCTAAAACGCTCTGGTCTAAATGGAACTGATAGAACTTTAGGAATGGGCTTTGGGTTCATTCGAGGTGTTTTTATTGTTGCTTTACTCATGGTCGCAGTAAAAATGACTTCTTTACCTTACGAGCAATACGCCCATGAGTCAAAGCTATACACGCGTTTTGATCCGGTAGTCGCAGTCATTTATGAGCATCTGCCTGCAGTAATAAAACAAGTGAAGACAGTGGATACAACCGAAAATGTTATTGATACTCAGAAAGATGTAACACTCTTAGTAAATGGTTAAGCTTCAAGCCTGAGACCTTGATGACGCTTCGCGAAATCAGGTCTCTAAAACTATCATCCCTAAGTCAGCTCGGAAAATCCCTTTGCACACCTCGCCACAGCAAGGTACTCTGAAGGACATTTTTAAAAGATAGATTAACTATATAGTTTCTGCTGTTTAATATAATTAGCCACTTCTTCTGGTAACTGCTTATCGACAATACACTTTTTTTTCAGTGCAGCTCTAATTTCTGTAGAAGAGATCGGATAATTTCCTGCATTGAATTGATAAATAACTCCCGCTGGTTGGTAAAGTGGGAATTTCTTATCGTTAACTTGGTGTTTTTTAAGTAGTTCATTATTAATAGTTGAGGATGGTTCAGCAAGCGCTGCCTCTCTATTAATCACTAATATATTGGCAAGTTCTATTATTTTTTCCCATTGATACCATTTAGGTAAAGAAAGAAAGGCATCAAAACCTAAAATTAAGGTGATGGACGCATAAGGGTAGTCTTTTCTCAGACTTTTTAAGGTTTCCACCATATAAGAGGGAGTATCGCGTTTTATTTCTCTTAAGTCTATTTCAAATTGATTATAATTTTTTAGAGCTAAGCGAAGCATATGGATTCTTTGCTCGGTGCTGGCCGTACTAGCTGGCTTTATTGCGGGTACTTTACATGGAATAAAACGATAAGAGCTAAATTGAAACGACTTCTGAATGGCAAGACTCGTTAGAATGTGGCCATTATGTATTGGATCAAAAGTCCCACCAAAAATCGCTATAGAGTGCATAGTTCACCTTGACCTGAGCATAAAGAAAGAATAACACGTTCTAAGCTATTCCAGGTTTGAGTATTTAAATTAGATTTGATTTGTTCATCGATATACAGCGAGTAACGGAGTAGTTCTCTTAAGAAGTCAGATGAAAGTCGCTTTAAAGCATGTTGAAATAAACCATATCGCTGCGGCCAAATCTTTAATTGGGCACAGGCTGTTTTAAAGTCAATTGATTGCTTCATTAAATAGTTCAATTGCAATATAAGTCTAATTTCTTGGGCTAGCATCCATAAAATCAAAGTGGGTTCAGTCTTATTCTCAGCTGTGTGTCTTAAAATTTGAATGCTTTTATCAGCTTGGCCTAATAAACAAGCATCCACGAGTTCAAATAAATTGTGCTCACATTGATTAAAGACATGCTCCAAAGCCTCTTTGCTGGAAACATGTCCGGGAGTAGAAAAACTAAGGCTAATTTTTTCAATAACCTGGGCGCAGGCAAGCATATTCCCTTGTGTATACTGTTGGATTAGAGCAGGGACATTAGCCTCATAACTAAGCGAGTGCTTCTTCAGTTGCTCTTTTATCCATTGGCTCATCGCCTCTGTATTTAAAGCATAATGTACTATCAACAAGGCATCATTGAGGGGAGTAAGCCACTGGAGTTGTTTAGTTGGGATATGGGGCGTCCGAATTATAAGAAAACATCGTGAATTAATGTTTTTCAAGTACTCATTAATTATTTTTTTTCCGGTACTGTCTAAGGTTTTTTTATCATAGAAAATAGTTAAAAGAGTGTAATCAGAAAATAATGAATAATTATTCGCTTCTTCGGGAATAGCAAGCCAATCTGCTGGGTTTTGTATGGAAATGATTTTTTCGTCGCAGGTATACTGATTTTTAATATGATTTTTTATAATTTTTAAGCTTTCTTCAAGAAGATAGGGATCCTGGCCTGCTAGCCAGTAAAGGGCAAAGGATTTTTTTTGTAAATGTTGTAACAAATAATTGTGTTTAATTTGCATAGTCCAGATCCTTATAACGGTCTCGTTTTTGAGAATCTACTGTTTACTTAAACGATTTATAATCTGAACTACCGTATCTTGTCGCATTTCATTGATTAAAATAGCTTCTTCTTCATTAGAACCAAGTATTCTATCATTATTAGAAGTAAATTGCCGGCTAACCACTACGTTTCTTGCCGCTTTTATTATTTGACCATCCCGAGCTTTTAAAGAAAAGTTAGTGGTCATTAATAATTGATACTGTCGTGGGTTAGTGCTAGCACCGATACTAATAATTTGTTGCTTTACAGTAGAGTAATTAATAATAATCCAATATTTTGCTTGGCTAGGATCATCTATTACTTTAATTTTATAACTATCTAATTGGGCTTTAAGTAAGTCAGCTAATTCTTTTTGCTCTTCTTTAGCTATAACACTAACCTGCTCGAGCCAAGTAGGAACATCAATCATTCCTCTTAAATGAAAGCCGCACGCGCAAAGAAATACGGCTAACATAAAGGGAATAAGCTTTTTCATTATCCGACAACCAGATTAATTAACTGTCGATGCGTCACTACAATAGCTTTTTTGACTGTTTTACCCGCTATAAAGTCTTCTGCGTGTTGTTTAGCTAATTCAATTAACTCACTATCATTAAGGTCTACGCTTGCGGTAAATTGCCCACGTAATTTTCCATTGACTTGTACCACATAATCAACCTCTTCCGTCTTCAAAGCATTTTTATCTACTTTGGGCCAAGGTGCATCGATTATAGCTTTATCAAACCCTAAGTGTTGCCATAAATAATGACAAATGTGGGGTGTTATGGGGGCTAGAAGTCTTAGTAATATACTCATGCTTGAGTGAAGAAAATATTTGTCTTCTTCCGTATGCAATTCGTAACTTGAGAGTTCGTTAAATAATTTCATGCAACCAGAAACAACAGTATTAAACTGATTTCTATCATAATCATGACTTGCTTGAGCTAAAATTTGATGAACGGTAAAACGCGATTTTTTTAATCTGCTTTCTACTTGCTGCCAATTTATATGGCCATTACCACTTAGTATAATATCATTTAGCTCGACGAAAAGATTGGTATGTTGATGCGCAAAATTCCAAACTCGCTTTAGAAAACGATGAGCGCCTTCTACTGCAGTATCAGACCACTCTAGAGATTGCTCGGGTGGTGCTGCAAACATGACAAAAAGACGAGCAGTATCTGCACCATAAGTATTAATTAAATGGTTTGGATCCACAACATTTCCAACCGATTTGGACATTTTATGACCGTCTTTTAATACCATTCCTTGTGTTAATAAAGCTTTAAAGGGCTCATCTGAATTTACTAAGCCTTCATCACGCATTAACTTATGGAAAAAACGGGAATAAAGAAGGTGCATTACCGCATGCTCGATGCCACCGATATATTGGTCTACTGGCGTCCAATATTTAGCCCTATCATCAAGCATGGCGTTTTCTTGTCCTTTACACGCAAAACGGGCGTAATACCATGAAGACTCAACGAAGGTATCAAAAGTATCCGTTTCACGAGTAGCATCTTGACCGCATTTAGGGCAAGAGATGTGCACGAACTCAGCGCATTGCGCAAGGGGTGACCCGCTACCTGTGAAACTTACATTTTCGGGTAGGACTACTGGCAAATCCTCATCTGGAACAGGAACAATACCGCATTGTTCACAGAAGATCATCGGAATAGGGGTGCCCCAATACCGTTGTCTGGAAACTCCCCAATCCCTTAGTCGATAGTTGATTGTGGCCTTACCTGCATCGTTTTCTTCGATATATTCAGTAATGGCTTCCATCGCTTGGGTTGAGGATAGATTATCAAAAGCTCCGGAGTTAATTAAAGTCCCTTCATTGAGGTAGGCCGATTGAGTAAAATCATGTTTTACTCCTTGCTCAGGCTTGATCACTTCAATAAGTGGAAGTTTATACTTTTTCGCAAACTCCCAATCTCTTTGATCATGAGCCGGGACCGACATAACGGCTCCAGAACCATATTGCATTAAAACGAAATTGGCCACCCAAATAGGAATTTCTTTCTTAGTTATAGGATGAATTGCAAACATTCCTGTGGCAACACCCCGTTTTTCCATAGTTGCTAATTCAGCTTCAGCCATCTTAGTGCCTTGGCAACTATCTAAAAATGCTTGTACCTCTTTATTGTTTGCGGCGGCTTCTTTCGCTAGAGGATGGTCTACCGCAACAGCTAAATAGGTAGCTCCCATTAAGGTATCTGGACGAGTGGTGTATATTTTTAATTTTTTTGGGTAATTAGGAACGGTGAAATAAATTTCCGTTCCCACCGAACGTCCAATCCAATTTCTTTGCATTTGTTTAACTTGAGAGGGCCACTCATCCAATTCATCTAAAGAATTAAGTAGCTCATCAGCATAGGCGGTGATTTTTATAAACCATTGAGAAATTTCTTTTCGTTCTACAAGGGCTCCAGATCGCCACCCACGGCCATCAACAACTTGCTCATTCGCTAAAACAGTTTGATCGACCGGATCCCAATTCACAACGGCATTTTTTTTATAGACCAGACCTTTTTCAAACAAGCGAATAAAAAACCATTGCTCCCAGCGATAATATTCGGGATCACAAGTTGTTATTTCTCGTCGCCAATCGTAGGCATTGCCTAAACGAAGAAATTGCTCTTTCATGGCGGCAATATTTTTTCTTGTCCATTCAGCAGGAGGAATACCGTTTTTAATCGCCGCGTTTTCTGCTGGTAAGCCAAAAGCATCCCAACCGATAGGTTGCAGCACGTTTTTTCCTAAAGCTCGTTGGTAACGGCTAATTACATCCCCAATCGTATAATTACGTACATGTCCCATGTGAAGCGTTCCACTAGGGTAGGGAAACATTGATAAACAATAGAATTTTTCTTTGTTTAAATCTTCTGCAACATTAAACGATTGCTTTTTTTGCCAATATTGCTGAGCTTGTTCTTCAACTTCTTGGGGTTTATAAATAGTGTCCATAGACCAATTTATTAAGTGGCTTGAACGGCTAAGGATACCCCCTCTTGTGCTCGCCAGCAATAGGTTAATGTGATTGAAATGCTTTAAGTCTTAAAAAAAATAAGAAAAGTAATATTATTAGACAAAAAATTAAGGCTGGATAGTCACTCCAAATTATCCAAGGCGTACTTCCAGTGCTGGCGAAAATAGTACTTTGTAATAGGCCTGAGCTAAATGGAGGAAGACTGTCGATTATTTCGCCACGCTCATTAATTACCGAAGATAAGCCATCATTATTTGCAAGTACTTGATACCGGCCTGTCACCAAAGATAAAATTTGCGCCATTTGCAACTGTTGGTAACTGGCAAGAGAGTGCCCAAACCAGCCATTATCACTAATTGAAATAATCCACTCAGCCAGAGGCATTTGTTGTCTTGCTAAATTAGGGTAGGCAATTTCATAACAAATTAAGCTTGCAATTGGATGTTTATTAATTTTAATCAATGATTGAACCCTTTTTCCCGGGGCAATATTAGGTGGGGGTATCCCAAGCCATTGAGTAAGTTTCTCAAATGGTTGTGGAATATACTCACCAAAAGGTACAAGTTGATTTTTGCGATGAGTCCCTTTGCCCTTACCAAGGCTTATAACGGCGTTATAAAAACTACTTTCACTATCATCAGTAGCTTGTAAGATACCTAAAACAAGAGCGCTATGGGCTGCAGAAGCTTTTTGATGTAGTTTTATTAAATACTCATTCAAATAACTGGCTGGAAGGGGGATAGCTGATTCGGGTAAAATAATTAAGTTCTTTCCTAAAAGGGTATTAATGTTCTTTTCATAATATTTAAGTAAATTCCAAAATAAAGCATCATCCCATTTATCTCTCATTGCAAGATTCGCTTGGACGACCCCCACCGAAATGGGCTCTTTTTTTAATTCTGTCCAATGGGCATTTTTAAATAATGCAGGCGTAATTAGGATAAAGACAAACGATATAATATAACAATAACGTTTGAGGGACTCCTCTCTAATTGCCTCCGCTAATAACGTACACGCGAAAACGGATAATAAACTTACTCCATAAACACCAACAATGGGGAAAAAGCTATGCATGGGGGTATCGATTTGCGTTGTTCCAATAAGAAGCCATGGAAAGCCTGTAAATAAATTAGCGCGTAAGAACTCACTTAAACACCATAATGCGCTAAATAATAAGGCATTTCCCAAGGGGGCATGGTCTAAGGCAAGCCTTTTGAAGGAATAGCTTACTAACATTGGGTATAAGGAGAGGTAAAAAATAAAACCTAAAGTCGTCAAACCTGAAAGAAAATAATTTAAATTGCCGTAATCATGAATACTAATAATGACCCAGGAAACACCTAGACCAAAGTAACCCAATCCATAAAAAAATCCTAAAAAGGAGACCCTTTTTACTGAATGATGGCGGAGTAAATGGTAAAAACTTACCATGCTTATAATAGCCATTCCCGGGAGGTGAAAGGGCGCAAAACCTAATGGCCCGAGTAAACCTGAAAAAAATGCAAATAGATAAGCAGAATATTTAGAGCTGATAAAAGCGCTGAAATAGAAAGGGTTATTCAAAACGGCAGGTTTCATCGATTATTTATGAGTATCTATAAAGTACACAAGATAAAGGAGTATCAGCTCTAGGTCAAGAAATCTCTGGTACAGTGGCAGGGCCACCTCATGAAAAAAATCTAGCTTAAATCGGTAAATAATGAGAGGCTAGCTTCATTTAAATGGATATAGGAATGAAGCTGGAAGAAGGATTTTTAGATTTTTTTATTTCACTT
>NZ_RZGQ01000077.1 GCF_003989735.1 Legionella sp. km772
TTTGATTTTTTTGATGCAGTGTAATAATTTCGCTTTTTGGTCATTCTATTCCCCTCTTATATTAGAAGAATAGCTCTTAAAAATACCTTTTTTTCGTCTAAAAATCCGCGCCTATATCAGTCTGGTTTGCCGAATTCGATCAGCGTTTTCTTGCTCCTTTATAGCTTGTTGATAAGCCTGGCTTAATTGGCTTAATGTCTCTTTTTCTTCCGCTTTGGGAAGTGAGGCGGACAGGACAGTTTGCACCTCGCTTTCGAATTTATCGGTTAATTTTGCTATTTCTGTTTCCCTGAGCATGATGGATTTGGCTTTTTCAGCATCTAAAACTTTTTGCGTAAAACCTATAATGAGTGCTTGCGCGAACTGGTTCGCTATTTCTTCTTCGAAGTTACGTTTGCAATACTCACCGTATAAATCTTTTATAGGAGGTTTAAAGCCTTGTCCGGCAAAATTAATGGCATTGATAACTTTTTGATTTAATTTGCTCCCTTTGTTGTCTAAGAGAGTCGGTAAAATATCGTCTAATAAAGATTTGGTATAAGCCCTTATCCCCACTTTCCCAATTTGGGCTGATATTTCCTCATAATCAGGCATAGGCCAATCCATTTGCTCAAATATTCGGGATAGCTTGCCCAGGCCACCATTGGCTTCCTGAAGAAGAGTTTGTGGATGATTTTCGGGTTTACTTTGCTCGGTTTTCTTTGTTGTTAAATGAATTGAAAGCTCGGTCTTCAGGCGCTCGGCAATGGCTTGTCCTGCAGATATTTTAGGTTCAGCATATTTTTGATGAAACAGCTTCCACTTGGACATAACAACCTCATTATTAATAAAGCTCATAGTTATTATAAACTATGAATATTAATGCATGATTAATTCTCTATCCGGTCTTCTTTACTAGCTTGACTGCAGAACTGGCTAGAGCGGGTCGAAGTTCAAGGAATGATAGACGGCTAGGGAGGGGGTAGTAAATGCACTAGAGCAAGTACCAAAACTTTAATATCTTATGGCTTGGCGTTCTTCATTGCGGTAGGTAGGAGGGCGAGAATCAATTACGTTGAAAAAATCTCTCATTAACGGATCCATCGTCCTCTTTTAACTCTTCTTTTTTCTCAATAGTAGCTAATCGAGTTTGGCATTCTGGGGCGATGAAATGAATACCGCGGATAAACCGCGGTATGTAGTGGTGTGATGCCAAGCTAATGTTTTACTTGGGCTTAAGGTTGGTATACTTCTTGTTGAATGCCACCCACCAACCACTCTTTAGAGTTTTCTAATTGACGGAAGTGCCAAATTTCATCTAAGGAATTAACTTCATTATTTTCTTTAATGGTTCCGGTAAAGCGAACACTGGCAATCATTGAATAAGATTGTTTAGAGACATCTAATAATTCAGCATTTAGATTAATGACTTCCGTAACATTAGGCTCATCACCGCGCTCATCTAATTGCATTTTAATCTCGCCAAAGACCTCAGGTAGGGTAAATGATTTTAGATCGGCTAAGTTTTTTTGATCGTAGGCTGCTTGGAGACGAATAAAAGTCACCTTAGCATCACGTAAAAAATTCTCGCTTACAAAGTCTGAGGTCTGTGTAGAGGCACTGCTATTGCCCGCATAGTATTGATTAAACGGACTGTTATGCGTGGTCTGCCTAAAAGGGGAAGCCTGAGCTGTCTGTGTTGCCGGTTGCATTCTACGACGGAAGAAATTAACGATGAAATAAGCGGCAGCTCCTAAAATAAGCCAGCTCATAATACCATTTGCAAAACCATTACCCATAAATAGGCTAGCTAATAAGCCGCCCACTAAGAGTCCGCCTAACATCCCGCCCCATTTACTTTTATTAAATTTTTGCCCGAGTGATGCGGTATTTTGGGTTTTATTGGAGGAAAAAAGACTGCTTTGCGAACGTTGAACTCCAAAGCTTCTACCGCCGCCAAAACGCTTGGCCGAAGCTTCGTTAATCATTAAACCAAAAGATAATAAAGCAATTAATGCACATGAAACTAGGTAACGCATGAGTTTGATCCTTTTCTATTAGGAAACTCTATTATACCTTAAAACTCCATTTTAAAAAATGTTTAGCCAATGCTCAGCTCAAGTCCACCTTTTCTAGCTTTAGAAAAGGTGCAAATGGTCAAATTGGGTGAGTTCGTTGTCTTCTTGACCCTTTTTAAGTGCTGGAAAAAGGCGATGGGACTGTCCGGGCACGGCTTTATAAGGACTGTAATGAATAGGATCTTGGAAAAACAGTTCATATTCATTCAGAATTCTTGCACCTAAATTTTCTTTACTTTGCTTTATTACTCGCTCAAGGCCAATATTGAGCCGAATTAAATAAAGCGCAAGCCCAGGGATGGGGGGATCGGGCATAAGAGTTAATGCGCGTTGGGCGATATCCAGATCGGCTAAAAGATAAGGGATGCTGCTTTTTATACCGTCTAAGTCCTCTTTTTCATTACTTAAGCGAATTAAGGTTTGATTTAGGGATGCATAAGCCACTAACTTCTCTCCTAAATTTACCACCTGAATTTTTAAGTCAGGAGCGTCAGGCTGTGCTAGCAAGGCATGCAATTTAGCGGTGAGGGATTGTTGGGCGAGCTTGGAAAGCGAAGGGTATACCGCTGCCATATTAGTGAGATAAGGTATGATGCTAATTTTTTGAATTAATTGCCTTATCGCCCGGGAATCTTGAAAATCCAAATCACTAATTAATTGCTTAATATCCTCTAGGCTATAGCCTCCTAATTCCCCCAGCACACGTAGGTTTTGTGGTTCATCACTCGCTAAAAAATAGCTCGTAAAATATTCAAGTTGTTTAATTAGACTCACTCTTAAATCTAGCTCATCCTCAAGCTCAGGGGGCGACTCTCCATTCTGGACAACTCGAGTTGTGAAGTCAGTAAACCATTGCTTAAGTCCCATTGGCCACTTGGTTGAAGAAAGGGCGTGGGCATCTACAAAATTTTGGTAGGCATCAAAGAGTCCATTAAGCTCCTCCAGCAACTCGTATTGCCCCGTAAAGCACCACATTAATTGATGCGTATTAAAGGGAGTCCAGTCATGCTCTTTGAGTATGCTTTCTAAATGGCTGAATAAGGGTAGAGTTTCCTCTCGTCGCTCTACTCCTTGTTGCACATTAAAATGGAGGCTTTGAAATTCAGCTAAAGACGCACACCATTGTGCATCGGACTCACTAACCAGGAGGGGTAAGCCGCCAATTAATTTACTATAGGGAGCCAAAGCATTAAAGCGCGCAGCTCCCTTTATTATCGGACTTAGCAAATAGACGTGACGCATGATTAGGCGTGCAATAGTTTCTTCCGGGTAAGTTTGGAACAATTCAAAGTGTTGCAGGTAGACGGCGTAGTAATATATTACAGCTTTTTTTTGGTTAAATTCCTTAATTAGCTCGGTCTTTTCAGTCTCATTTAAAGAGTTATAATTTGTCCTAAAATCTTTGAGCCAGCGGGTTAATTCGCTAGCAGCTGGTTTGATAGGTTCAACCCACAATTCTTCAAAAGAAGGAAGTGTTTTAATCGTTTTCTGTTGAAAAGGACTGGTCAAGGTGCTGGTATCAACGCTTGCTAAGGCCTTTTTAAAACGAGCCAAGGCTTCTTGGGGGGAGGGGCGTTGGTTTTTATTGGGATGAATTAAGCTTGCCATAAGGGCAATTAAGTCTATTTTTACGTCCTCAGCTAGGCTCATTGTCATAAATAAACCATCTAGAGACGGACTTTTTAACTCAGCCAATAATTCTTCCGGCTTTTGGCTTAGTTCCGCACGTTTTGAGCTTCCCGCAAGGTTTACCAGAATGTTATACAAGGCATAGAGATCACTTTCATAATTAAAGTCAATAGCTCTCCTCCCTAAGGCTGCGCGAAACATGGTCGCATCGTAATACCAAAGTCTACCGCGGTATTGTTTACTTTGATAGCTTTTATCTCCCTCGATCGCTTTAGCTACGCCAAAATCGACTAATTGCACCGTCCATTTCCCTGCCGCAAAATCAGCCATAATATTGCTCGCCGAAACATCGCAATGGACAATATGCTTGCCTTGATGCTTTCCATAGCTAAGCATACGGCTGAGTTGCTGGGGTATGTGTTCAAGCAGGGCGCAGGCTAGGCTTAAAAATTGGGCGGCATTTAATTTATTGGTGTAATAAGTCAACGGTTTTCCTGGGGCTCGCTCTAAATGTAAAAAGGCTTTCTCCTCGTCGATAATGGGGGAAAAATAAGCGCCTAAAAAATGACTCGCCAGGTATTGTTCACGATGAATGGCTCGAAGCGGTGCTGGCGGCTTATTGGGTTTATCGTGACTAGCGCAAGGGGCGAACTGTATTTTTTTGACTACAAAGGCTTGCTCACTAAAAGTTGCTTGTCCTTCTTTAAAAAGGATGGAGGCAAGGACAGGATAAATTTTGCCATATCCACCTTCTCCTTCGTGCGTCGGTTCAAAAATATCAATAATGCGTTGGGGCTTGGCATTATCCGCTAAAGCAGGTGCGAGGGTAAATTGAAGGAGGGGATGGGTTAAAACATAATGTCTGGTCCTACCTTCTGAATCCGTTAACGGGTAGCTTTTGTATTCGGCCAGTTTTCCCGAGCCTTGGCCTAAATTCTTCTCAACCAGCTGACAAGTAAGGGATAAATTTTCTGCTAAACAGGGGTTTAATAAAATTTGCTCGGGCATTGCTACCTACCTAGGGAATATAATAAAAGGGATTCGGCAGTTTAAATCCCTTTAATGCATATCCTCCTTTGATATCGCTGTATTGATCGCCAATAGAGGCAACGACCAGGTAGCCTTGGTCTTCAATTTTCTTTCTGCTGTTGGCTTTAAATGCAATAATTGACTGTTGTTTGTAGTCATCGGGGCGAACATAAATACCCGTCCAATTGTTATAACCGGCATCATTTAGATTTTTTTTGGTCGCTGCTAATTCAGAATTAAAACGCCCGGTGACAAAAAAGACTGCTACGCCATTCTTTAAAGCAGTGTTGTATAAAGCAAGAGTTGGTTTAAGGGCAGGTGAGTCCGCCGCTAAAATTTCTTGATGGATTTGCTCTAAATTTGCGGCAAAATCGCGCTTAGCGATCTTATCATAATTAGTGATACTGGTTTCATCAATATCTAATACCAAGGCTAATTTTTTAGTGCTTTTATGCTCTTTATGGTACTGCACTTGTTGGATAAGAAAGGCTTGGGCTTGCAGGATTTTTTGGGCTAATTCTTTTTCATATTCACCCGAATCGTGGTATTGGCGAATTTCCTTTTTAAGCAAGCTGTTGTTTAGCGGTTCGGCAAAAGTTGCGAAGGAAAATAGACTAATTATTATAACAAAGACATTGCGGACAATAATAGAGTTCACGTGAATAATCCTAGAAGAGCAGTGAGCGCATTATATCGGATTATTTTTGTTTGTCAATTGCGCAGTTTGCGCTTTGTTGTATCATCTTTGCGCATTCTGTAGGGAACTAAATAGTCTTCTTCCGCGTACTCAGTTATAATCGTTTTTAATGAATAAGAGTGTGCTTCTGTCATGCATTTGAAACAATTAAAATTAGCTGGTTTTAAGTCCTTTGTTGACCCTACTGTTGTTCATTTTCCTAGTCAATTAGTTGCTGTCCTTGGTCCTAATGGTTGCGGCAAATCCAATATCATCGATGCTGTCCGTTGGGTCATGGGAGAAAGTTCGGCCAAAAATTTACGTGGCGAGTCCATGACCGATGTTATTTTTAATGGCTCTTCTAATCGTAAACCCGTAGGTCAAGCCTCCGTCGAACTAGTCTTTGATAATAGCCTAGGTCGTTTAGTCGGGCCTTTTGCGAGCTATGGTGAAGTCGCGGTAAAACGTGTTGTTACCCGCGATGGTGATTCTAATTATTACCTCAATGGCAGCCGTTGTCGCAGACGCGATATAACGGATATCTTTTTAGGCACCGGTGCGGGTGCCCGTGGTTATTCTATCATCGGCCAAGGGACTATTTCGCGTTTGATTGAGGCCAAGCCGGAAGAACTTAGAACCTTCCTTGAGGAGGCGGCAGGTGTTTCTAAATATAAAGAACGCCGTCGCGAAACTTTGCAGCGTATTGGACAAACCCAGGAGAATCTTAACCGGGTTTCTGACATCAGGGAGGAGCTAGATAAACAATTACAACGCCTGGAGCGTCAAGCCAAAGCGGCTGAGCGTTATACCATTTTAAAAGAAGAAGAAGCCTTGTGTCGTGCTGAAATTATGGCTTTAAAATGGCAAGATTTTAATGGCCAACAACAGGTTAAACAAAAAGAATTATATGATTTAGCCTTACGCCATGAAGAACAACAAAGTGCTCTAACGCAAGTGCAAACCCAAAAAACAGCCTTAATTGAAAAATCTTATGAGGTGAACGAGCAGGTTCAAAACATCCAAAAACTTTTTTATCAAATTGGCACTGAAGTGGCCCGTCTTGAGGAGGGTATTCAACAGCACCACCGTGAGCAAAAACGTTTAGAACAAGATAAGCAACAACTCCAAAGTGATTGGCAAAATGCGCAAGAGCAAGTAAAACAAGATGAAGAACAGGTTTTGTATACCCAGCAAAAAGCGCAAGAATTACAAGCAAAATTAGCCTTGATCCATAAGGAACTGCAAGAGAATGAGCGTCTCTTATCGGAAGCTCAACAGCAGGGGCAAAGTTGGAACGAACAGTGGCAAGAAGCGCAAAACTCATGTAATGCAGTCAAAAGTGATTTACAAATTGTGCGCGTAAAAAAACAACATAGTGAACAAAACCGCCAACAACTTATTTTGCGTTTAGAAAAATTAGCACGTGATAAAAGCCATTTATCACCAGAGCATTTAGAGCAGAAACAGTGCCAATTAACTACCGAACACGAAGAGCTCCAAGCGCGTCAACTACTCGTTGCAGAACAATTAAAATCAAGTAATGAGCAAGGGGCTCGATTACGTCTTGCGGTGCACGAGCTGGAAAAGCAACTTCAGCTCTTACAAAAGGAATTTAATCGGCAAAACAGTGACTATGCTGCCTTAAATGCGGTACAAAAGGCGGCTTTACGCGGCACAAAGACTGAAGAGGGAGAGCATCCATGGTCCAAAAATGCTCGTTTAATTCAACAATTACACGTTGAGGAGGAATGGCAATTAGCTTGCGAGCGTGTATTAGCTGATGATCTTCAAGCTTTTATTGTAGAGGACTTTGGCCTTATTTGGTCCCAATGGTCAGAGTATAAAAAATTAGGGATAAACACCCTAACTTTAAATGAAATTACACCCAATCCATCTCATAAAACCCGCTTACGCGATAAAATTCAAGGCCCATTACCAGCAAGCCTTCCTAGCTTAGAGCATATTTATGCGGCTGAAACCTTAGCTGAGTTACAACAATGGCTTCCAGAACTACTAAATTATGAATCAATAATTACCCGTGATGGCACTTGGGTCGGGGTGGGGTGGATTAAATCCCTAACGCCTGCCGCCCAAGAGGACATGGGGCTTTTAGCACGGCAACAAAAACTCGCTGATTTGGCACTTATTGTAAATGAGCTGCAGCAACACATGACGCGTACACAAGTTGAGCGAGATAAGCAATATCAAGCTTTAGAGGAAGTGCTAAGCTGCAATCAGGAACTACAAAATGAATTGAATGGGGTAAATGAAGCGTTAAGGACTAGTACGCTCGGGGTAGAGAAAAATTTGCAAGAGCTCAATCACGTGAAACAGCTGTTAGCTAATTTTGGAACTCAGGAAGAGGAATTACAACAAAATTTAGAAGAGCTTAATTCTGATTTATGCGAATTTGCAGAAAAAGTATTTAGTTTAGAGGCTTTGCTTGAGGAACACGAACAACGTTATCTGCAAGCCCAAGCAGAAAGACAAAAACAAAATCATCATTTATCAGTCTTACAGCAGACGGTCGCCGAGATGCGCAAGCACTTGCACCAAGCCGAATTAGAGTTTGATCGTGAATTGACCAAAGGCCAACAACTAAATGATCGGATTAAACGCGAACAAGAACGCCTGATTATTTTGCAGGAACGTTTGGAGCATTTAGCCTCACTATGTGGTCAAGCCGCTGTACCAGAACGAGAAATGCAAGAGCGTTTGGCTGAATGTGTATTAAAGCATAATGAAGTAGAGCAACAATTAACTCAAGGTCGTGAACAGTTGTTACAAGTGAAGGTAGAAACAGATGACTTAGAGAAGAAAGTTCAGCATTTTGAGTTAGAAATAAAACAAGTCCATGAACAGATGGCTAAAGTAAGAATGCAAGAGCAAGAATTGGCCGTTCGTGCCAGTGCAATTCAAGAGTCTTTGCAGGAATTGAACTTAAATGCTGAAGTATTACTCGAAAGGATTCCATCAGGTGTTAATCAAAGTCTTCGTGAAGAAGAACTTATTAGCCTTAATGAAAAAATTAAACGTTTAGGGGCAATAAATTTAGCGGCCATTGAGGAATTTAAAAGCGAGCAACAACGGAAATTATATTTAGACGAGCAGCATGCGGATCTCATTGAGGCATTGGCGACCTTACAATTAGCCATCGATAAAATGGATAAAGAAACAAAAACACGTTTAGAAACGACTTTTAATGAAGTAAATTCTTCATTTAAAGCTCTTTTCCCCCGTCTTTTTGGTGGTGGTAAGGCGCAACTTGAATTAACTTGTGATAATCTGTTGGAAGCTGGTATTGTAGTAATGGCGCAACCACCAGGCAAAAGAAACTCCACGATTCATTTATTATCGGGAGGAGAGAAGGCCATGACTGCTGTAGCTTTGGTTTTTGCTATTTTTCAGTTAAATCCTTCACCATTTTGTATGCTTGATGAAGTGGATGCTCCTTTAGATGACGTAAATGTGGGGCGCTTTTGCGCTTTAGTAAAAGAAATGTCACAATTCGTCCAGTTTCTCTTTATTACTCATAATAAAGTAACGATGGAATTAGCAGATCATTTAATAGGGGTGACTATGCGTGAACCAGGTGTCTCACGGCTAGTCGCAGTAGATGTAAAAGAAGCGTTGACAATGGAGTAAATTATGCCGGCAAATTGGAGCCTAATTCTTAATATCCTCTTGTTAATAGGGGTTGTTATTGCCATTGGGCGTTTAATGAAAGCACGTCGGGAAAGCTTAAATTTTGATCGATATCAGCCACATACAGCCAAGGTGGATAACAGTCCCTATGATCGTCAACCTTTGCATGATGACATTATCGCTGTTCGTAAGGTAAATTCTGACGAGGTAGTATTAAGCGCACAACCTCAGCCAGAATATCGAGTGGAGCCAGAGAATAAGCCAGCTCCAGTAAAAAAAGCCACGCCTTCATTAATGAGTCACGAAGAACCGGTTCTCATTAAGGAGCCCGTTAAAAAGGTAGAAGTAAAGCAACAAGCTAAGCCTGCTGCTGCCACCATCATGATGTTTTTGTTAGCTAAAGAAAATAGAAATTTTGTTGGTTATGAATTATTACAAACCGTGTTAGCTTCTGGTTTACGCTATGGTGAAGGGCATTTATTTCATCGCCATCAATCATCTAATGGCCAAGGGCCAATCCAATGTAGTTTAGCAGCCGCTACAGCAACTGGCGTTTTTGATTTGCAGAACATAGGTGCATTTAGCGTTCGAGGTTTATGTTTATTTATGCAAGTGTCTAAAGATCCCCATGTTAACGCGGAGCGTTTTTCCGTGATGCTTGAAACCGCCAAACAATTAAGTGAAGGCTTAAATGCTCATCTTTTAGATGAACAGCGCAAACCTTTAAATGAAGAGCGTATTGCTCAGTATTATAGAACTTTAAATATTGAGCAAGAAGAGCATGAGTATGCTTAAATGGCTTTATTACGCTTAGAGTCAGGGGCAATCTATAGTTCGCTAACGAATATTAATCCCTTAATTGCCCCGCATGAGTTGGGGCAATTCGCATTAACTTATGAGGCGAGCCTAAAATTAGCTGTTCCGAATAATATTAAAGACCCTTCTTATTTATTTTCACTTATTCCGGCACAACTTGAACAATATTGCAAAGCTAAAGGTTTGACCCGTACGGGCGCTGCTTTTTTAAACAAAGAGGCTCCTGCCGGCTTAAAGCAAAGGGTTAAGGACAGCAGTCAACCGCACCTTGATTTCGGTGATGAAGTTCATATTTGCTTTGCAGGCTCATTAATCTTCTACTTCCAGACCCAAGAACAAGTCGCTTTAATCCTTGAGCCTGGAGAATGGCTTTTTATTAAAGCGAATAGCCCGGTTTGGGTAAAACCAACAGCCGATTATTTTTTTAGTTTTGTCAGCTACCATGCCGATAAAAAAGATCCCCTAACTAAAAATTACATTGAGTGTGTGGATAAAAAAATATTATAAATTAGCCCGAGTAAGCAAAGTTAGCGACTGAAGAAAAATACCTGCAAAAATTAGTTTATTTTAGGAGCATAGATATTTCTTTTTTATTACATAAAAGGCAGAATTAACTAATCTAAATAACCCCTCAGAATGGTTAGCAGATTGTTTTTAAATGAAATTAATTTTTTGAATAATGAAAGTTAAAAAACTCTGCGTATAAAACGGTATTTTTTTTAGGGAAAGCATGACTAAAATACATCAAGCGATAGCGGTAAGCTTTTTAGTGCTAGTAGGGAATTTTCTTTTTGCAGCGGTACCTGAAAAAAAGTGCAATAAAACGGATTGGAGTTGCCATGGTCCTTTTTATTTAACCGCAGGTTATGTATTTGCACATAATTTGTTTAATAAAAATCAATTGTCATTTTCTCCTCCTAACCGACCCTCGATAAATTTTACCCCTGCTAATGCTTATCCCAATAATTTTAGTGGTGTGCGTTTAGGATTTGGCTCGGGTCTTGGCACTAATCTCCCCTTTACCTATGAACTGGATTACACGCAATTATTCACTCAATCCCATACTACTAATAGCTTAAAAATTTCTCGTTCTACTAAAACTTTTGTAGGAATTTTAGGCTATGTTTTAAACCCTAAAGATAGATTAAGAACCAGTATCGTGGGGGGCGCATCTATTATTTCATCCTACATGACCCAAACCACCCTTGCTCCGCGGCACTATTTTTCACAGACTACCAATGCGGTTGATGTGGATCCTTTTTTAGGCGCTTCACTCTCTTATCAAATTAACTCTAAATTAGCCTTAAGAGCAGTTGAGTTTTATGATTTTGCGACTTACAACAAAAGCGCTACTGGTAATTTGGTTACCCTTTTAATGTTGAATTATTATCCCGCTTAAATTATAGGCTTTACAGGATACTCTCTGTTTAAATTAGGTAAAAAGGAGCGCTCTACTATTTTATTAATGCCTTTATCCTACACTTGATTAAGAATTAGACCTTAATTTGAGATGCTTAGGGTCATTTAATACACTATAATTTTTCTAATGAGATATTCACTCTTTAATGGATGGGTAAATGAAGAAGGAATTGGGATTATTTTCATCCAGAGCTATTATTTTTTTAATACTGCTTAGTCTTTATTATCCATTATTTGCCCAAGAACATTATACTGCACCCCAGCAATCTTTAATTAAAATTGGCAGTAGTACGGCTTTAGCGGGGCAGGCAAAACACCTTGGCCAGAACATGACCCTCGGAGAAAAAATTTATTTTGATAGAATAAATGCCCTGGGGGGTATTAATGGGCAAAAGTTATCCCTTATTGTTTACAATGATTCCTACGAGCCTTCGCAAACTGCACCGAATATGCGTAAATTAATTTTACACGATAAGGTTCTTGCTGTAATTGGTAATGTAGGATCGCCCACAGCAGTAGTTTCCGTGCCCATAGTGGAAGAGCTAAAAACACTCCTTTATGGTTGCTATGCTGGAGCTGAGGTGCTTCGTAAAAATCCTCCCGATCGCTATGTGTTTAATTTCCGAGCCAGTTATGCAGAAGAAACCGCGGCTATGGTAAAAGGTTTATTAAAAGCCGGAATTAAACCCGATGAGATTGCTTTTTTTACCCAAAATGATTCATTCGGCGATTCAGGTTACTTTGGCGCTATAAAAGCACTGAAAGAAGAAGGTTATCAAGATGCTGAAAAACTAGTGAATGGCCGATTCACCCGCAATACCTTAAATGTAGAGGAAGGACTATCAGAAATACTTGATGCGAAAAAAACACCCAAAGCGATCATAATAGTTGCCCCCTACCTCCCTGCGGCACGTTTTATTAAGTTGGCTATGGGAGATTTACCCCATGCCCTATTTCTTAATGTTTCTTTTGTAGGGAGCGATACCTTGGCAAAAGAGTTAGGGCCCTTAGTTGACAATCGCGTGATAGTAACCCAAGTAGTGCCGAGCTATGACTCTTCATTACCCGCAGTGAAAGAGTACCGACAAAGCCTTATGCGCTATGCTAAAGGTGCCCAACCGGATTACATCTCCTTAGAGGGCTACCTTGCAACCAAACTATTTGTAATGGCCTTACAACGCGCGAGCGATTTGAATAAACTGACGCGAGAAGGGCTTATTGATGTCCTAGAAGACATGCATGATGTGGATCTAGGGATTGGCATTCCCATCACCTATGATAAAAAAAACCATCAAGCATTGCATACCGTTTGGCCTACTATTTTAAAAAATGGGAAATTCACCTCTTTTGATTGGACTAAATTGCATTCTTTCATAAAAAATAAATAGAAGGGATAAAAAATGTACAGGAAACTAAAACTCTCATTGGTAAATGTCTTCCTGATATTTTATGTTCTTACCGTAATTTTCACCCTCATTCTTAGCGCGGCAGCTCTATATTTTAACCAGCATTTGATTCAAAACGAGAATCTCCTATTAAATGTCGCGGCAATCGAAAACGCCCGCTTTACTATGAGTAATGCCCGTACGCAATTTTTGGTAAGACAGCAAAGTATTTTGCGCGCCCACGAAGGAAACGAATTGTCTAACTTGGAATCCCGCACCGCGATGGAGGCTAGTTTTAGAGAGGGTGAACAGAAATTAGCTTCGGTTACTAATAAAATTTCTTCGGTGATGGAGGCACTAGAAAATCTTAAAGGGATTTATCGGGAGTTTTTGGACCTGGACGATCGCTTATTGGTATTGACCCGGTCCTTTTTAAAAGCCAAAAGCGAGTTGGCTAATCAAAAAAAGATTATTGAGCAGCAAATTAAAACTATTCTTAACCAATCCGAAAATATCAGCGGTATTTTAACCTATCAATACAAAAAGAATATACGCCAACTACGGGCTTATTTCCGCGAAGGAATACTACCCCAAAATGACTTGCTCAAAGGCATGTTGAGTGAGTTGATTTTAAGCAATACGGCAGATGCGCATCGTATTAATGAACGGGTTAATATAGAGCTTACCCAGCTTATGGCTTTAATCGCAGAAATTGCGGATGAAGAAAACTCAGATGAATTAAATAATCTAAAAGGAAACCAATTGTTACAATTGCTTCCTTTGACACGCAGTAATTTGCAACAATTAACTAATTTATTAAAAGAAAATCCTCAACTCTATCAGTCCTCCTTGAATCTGAACAAGGAATTTAATGTCGTGGTGGATCAATTAATTAAAGGGCCTGAGAGTATTATTTCTTTACGGCAAGAGCTTAATGCTCTGCAACTGCAATTACATAAAAATCATGTGCATGTACAACAAAACTTAGCCGCGCTTTCACTCCAATTTGTTAATTTAGACAAAATTGTAAAAAAATTAAAAGACCAAGCCTTACAGACCTTTCATAAATTAATTGCGACCAACCGCATTATCATGATTGTATTACCGCTTAGCATTCTTTTATTGATAAGCATAGTAGGGTATTTCTTATATCACGCTATTTCTAAATCATTACGTAATTTAAGTGCGGCCATGCATGAGATCAGTAAAGACACCGCTGGATTAGAGCTTCGTTTAAACATGACGCCTTATGATGACCTTAATCGCGTAGTTAAAACCTTTAATGACATGGCGGAAAGCCTCCAATATACTCAAGAGCATTTACACGAATTAGTTGAATCAAGAACCATGCAGCTAACCAGCGCAAATCAAAATCTTGAAAAATTAGTCGTGCAATTAAACGAAGCCAAGAAAGACTCTGAAGTAGCTAATAAAGCAAAATCCGAATTTATTGCCAATACCAGCCATGAATTACGTACGCCTCTTAATGCCATTATTGGGTACTGTGAATTATTGAAAGAAGAAATGGAGGATCTTGGCGAGGAAGCTTATATGGCTGATCTAAAAAAGATTGAGTCCTCAGCTAAACATTTATTATCGTTAATTAATGACATCTTAGATTTATCAAAAATTGAAGCGGGTAAAATGGATATTTTCTTAGAGGATGTCAAAGTTCCTGAGATGATCAAAGATCTTGAGGCGATAATTACGCCTTTAATGAGTAAAAATAACAACAGTTTTAAATGTGAGCTTGATTCTAAGGTTGATGTCATGCATACCGATTTGGTCAAATTACGGCAATGCCTTTTAAATTTAATCAGCAATGCCGCAAAATTTACTAAAGAAGGCACCATCACATTGGTAGTGAAGCCTTTGGTAAGTGCGGGAAAATCTTATATGCAATTTGCGGTAAGTGATACCGGTATCGGCTTAACACCAGAACAATTAGGTAATCTATTCAAAGCATTTTCTCAAGCAGAATCATCAACAACCCGTCGATTTGGGGGGACCGGCTTAGGCTTATATCTTACTAACTCATGTTACGCACGGTCAATTTTAAGCTGCCATATTTTTAAGCTCCTGCCAAGCAATCTGGTTCGCTCTAAGAATCAATTTGTACTTAATAGCAAAGTGATTTAAATGAGTTT
>NZ_RZGQ01000078.1 GCF_003989735.1 Legionella sp. km772
CTTCTCACTTTTTGATGAGACTCTCTCCAACATGGATGATGTTGATATTCTGAAAAGATTGATCGAAAAAATTACTCAATAAATCTCATTGCCAGTTTGGGCTGGATATGCGGTAAAACCCAATGGTGTGCTTGTTTCTAGAAATACTTATTTTATTCTTTTATTTGACGGGGTTAATTTTTATATTTGTATTGTGTTTTTTGTGGAGCGCATATCAATTGCGCGCATGTGATTGACTCGATTACTGATGTTCTCTAACATCTGATTTAAACTATTTAAAAAAAGGAGTTTTAAATGATTGTACTTCTTATTGTTTTTGCAGTTTTTGCATACGCCGCCTTTTTTATTGAATCTGCTGATGAGCAAAATAATGAAAATAATTTTGATTTATCACAGAATACAACAGAATATAATCCTGCTACAGGATTACCCATGATTGGAGCATTAGACAGCATGGGAAATTCCATGGGTTCAAGCGCTTTTGAGCATAACTCTTGGAATAGTGATTATCATCGTCATTCAATGTATAATAGCAGCAGTTATGATCCATTTAGTAATCGCTATTAACAACACTATTTTTATATAGAAAAATAAGGATTTATTATGGCTTTAATCAACGCAAAAAAATTACCTGAAAAGGAAAAAATTAAAATTGAAATTAACAAAGACATTTACTCAGAAATAAAAGAATACTGCGCATGGGCTGGTATCGGAGAAATTGACCATTTCTTTGAAGAGGCAGCTGCTTTTATCTTCTCTAAAGATAAGGATTGGAAGAAAATAAATTCACAAAAAATTTCATCTTAAGAAGAGTGATCACTAGCTAAACTATACAGAACTCAAGGAAGTACAATGAAAACAATAATTGCGATGCTCATGTTGATAACATTTACAGCAACAGCGAGCCAAGTGGCTCTCGACGAGTCTTTAGAGAAATTTGAAAAGCTATGCGCCTCCTCTAAAGATGAAGTCATTCGCTCAACTAATTGCAAATTAGCCGAGATGCAGAAAAAAGCAATGAAAATTAGCCAAGCACAGGCCGTAAAATAAGTAAATATTGCATGGTGTCGAGATGATAAACCATAACCCTTTATCGGCCAATCGAGCATTGGTATGTTGATGAGCAGTTTAGATGAAGTTCTAAAAGGGATTGTCAGCAAAGTAACGTACCACAATCCAACAACAGGTTGGTCTGTTCTTAGGGTTCATCCGCTCAATGCGCCGCAACAACAAGAAACAGTGACCATCCATCAAACCAAAGTTTTTGCCGGTGCTACAATGGAGTTTGTCGGTGCATGGACACTAGATAAGAAATATGGCCGTCAATTTAAAGCAAATAAGGCTATTGAAAAAAAGCCAGCAACCGCAGCCTCTTTAGAAAAATATTTAGGCTCAGGTCTTATTAAAGGAGTTGGCCCAAAAACCGCAAAGAAAATTGTTAAATTCTTTAAACAAGATACCTTGGAGATATTCGAATCCAATATTAATCGATTAACCGAAGTCCCAGGAATCGCCACAAAAAAACTAATTATGATTGAGGCTGCATGGACGGAGCATAAAGCAATCCGAGATGTAATGATGTTCTTGCAAGATCATGGAATAAGCACTCTGTTTGCAGTCAAAATCTATAAAAAATACAAAGACGACGCAATACAAATAGTCACAGAAAATCCCTATCAGCTCGCCAATGATTTTTATGGGATTGGTTTCTTTTCAGCAGATAAAGTGGCATTAAGCCTTGGCGTGCCCCCTGATAGTCCACAACGAATCATTGCAGCAATAAAACATGTTTTGGCAGCCAGCCGAGAACAGGGGCATTGTTATTTAACAATGCCACAAATTAACGAAGGAATTCTCGAATTAATTGATCTAAACCTAGAGACTCAACTTAGTGAGCATCTCACCTTGATGGAGCAAGAACAACAACTTAAAACCCGTGTGATTGAACATGAACATGAGAAGTCCATTGCTTATTACTCCAAGACCCTGTTTTATGATGAAGAAACCGTTGCTCAAAAAATTAAAGACATGAATGGTTTTGTTTCTTCCGACTCGGAGCGAATCACGTTGTGGATTAATACTTATTGCCAACGCAAATCAATTTCCTTAAGTGAAGAACAACGTGCTGCGGTTTGCCAGATTGTTCAGTATCGTTTTTCGGTGTTAACTGGTGGCCCTGGGTGCGGAAAAACCACAACGACTCAGGTTTTAGTCAAGCTTCTTGAAGCGATGAAGAAAAATGTTCTTCTTGCAGCCCCAACAGGGCGAGCCACCCAGCGTATGACTGAAGTGATTGGGCGTGAGGCCAAAACCATTCACCGCCTTCTTGAATGGAAAGGTGGTGAGTTTAAAATGAATGAAGAAAACCCACTCGATGCCGATTTTTTAATAGTAGACGAATGCTCCATGCTGGATATCAGCTTAAGCGCGTCATTACTAAAAGCAATACCCCAACACTGCCAGGTTCTTTTTATTGGCGATGCCGACCAGCTACCTCCGGTTGGTGCGGGTAATGTTCTAAAAGATGTGATTGCTTCTGGAGTTATTCCTTGCTTTCGCTTGACCCAAATATTTCGCCAAGCACAAGCCTCCTCCATCATTAAATATGCCCATGCTATCAATAAGTCGCAAGTGCCGCCAATTAACTCGCCATTTCATCAGCCTGAACTGTGGCATTCAGGAGAAGATTGTCTCTTTATTGACACGGATGAGGCAACCAAAGAACAACTTAGCTTTATCTCTAGAGTAAAAAATCATTTTCAATGGAACAATAAAGATTTAGAAGAACCATCTCTTGGAACCCCTTTTGAATTCAGGACGGGAGAACTAATTACTTCCGCCTATGAGCACGATTTTGAAGTGCCCAGTAAATTCAAACATGTTGACTTAAGTAAGTTACAAAACACCGAAAGTGAGGTACAGGCTTTAAAGTTGTTATTAAAGAAAATTCACCCTTGGTCGTCCTTGCATTATGGACTTAGCGCCGTAGAAGTGGTCGTGCAACTCTATCTAAACTGGATACCTAAATACCATGGGACTGCCACTGAGATTCAAATTTTAACCCCCATGACCAGGGGAACTTTAGGCTCTGCAAACTTAAATAGCGTCATTCAAGACAGGGCTAATCCCTACTCATTAAACAAAAATCAATTAAAAGTTGGGGAGCGAATCTTTCGGGAGGGGGATAGAGTAATCCATAGGCGTAACAATTATGATTTGAACGTGTTCAATGGGGACATTGGAACAATCAGCAACATCGATAATGAGAACCTTACTTGTTTGGTATCCTTTTTACCCGACAATAGAGAGGTTCATTACCAAAAAGAAGACATTATGGAATTGGATTTAGCCTATGCCATTACCATCCATAAATCACAGGGCAGTGAATTTGCAGCAGTCATTATCCCCGTGCTCACCCAACACTTTAAAATGCTCTACCGAAATTTAATTTATACCGGACTAACGCGCGCTAAAAAATTGGCCGTGCTTGTGGGTACCAGAAAAGCAATGACCATGGCTATTAAACAACAAGACACGAGCTTAAGACAGACCGCATTGGAGTTATTAATTCAAAGTTAGTAAATTTTCATCAAGCACTGTTTAGTCAGACCAAGAAATCTCTTACACAAAATTCAGCATTCCAGATAATGGATTATTGCCACTATGAAGCTATACTGAATTTGTTTGGCGCAGCTGGAATGTTGACAGGATGTTGAAACACTAGCGGGTTCAAGGATGAACTCAAATCAATGGCATTTACAGCTGCGCACAGGCACGAAAAACCAACATTTACCCAACTAATTCTTTAGCCTTATCCCAAATACGCATCAACTCATCAAAAGACAGTCCTTCCAAATTAATCAATTCTCGTTCTTCGGCAATCAGTTTAACCGCCCGTAATCGCCTTTCAAATTTAGTAATTGATTGTCCAAGGGTTACTCTTGGGCTTAATTTACAAAAAATACACAACGAAAACACCGCGTGGAGTAAATCGCCAATTTCTTCTTGTAAAGCGATTTGATTCTCTTTTGAAAGTTCATGGCCTAGGTGCTCTTTGATCTCGTTACACTCACTGTGAATTTGATTCATAATTTGGTCGGCATGTTGCCACTTGAATCCAAATTGGGACGCTTCTTCCTCCAGAGCGCTAATTTTATCTAAAAGTTCCATGTTCTACCTAAAGGTGAGTGGACGGGAGCTCAAGTTGTGTCAAATTACAACCGCGAGCACTTCATCATAATAATTGATAACTAAAGCTGATTTTACAACGGTTAGGGTCTGCGCGTAAAATAGCTTATTAGCTCATGTTACGCACGATCAATTTTAAGCAGCCATATTTTTAAGCTCCTGCCAGGCAATTTGGTTCGCTCTAACAATTAGTTTGTACTTAATGGCAAAGTGATTTAATTGGGTTTTTATCTTCAGCATTTCGAGCTTGCAGTAAGCAATAATAGAAGCATAAATATGATTACACTGTGTTTTGACGGTTCTAGTGGGAGACTTGGTTAAGCTTGCGTTTTGCTTAATTGATTTGTGGAACTCTTCAATCCGCCACCGTTTCTGGTACACTTCATAAAGACGTTCGGCACTACTTAGCATGTCATTAGAAACAAGATAGAGAATTCCTGTTGAACCGTTTTCGTTTTTGAACACTTTTTTCAGGAGCCTCACTGGGAAGTCCAGGCCTTTAAGCCAGACTGTGTGGGCTACATCCTCTTCAACATCTAATGCTCTTACTTGTTGGTACCGTCCGTTTTTGGCATCGTTTTCAGATAATGCTAACGTGCGGTTAGACTTAATCCCAATGATAAACGATTTTTGAAGGCCTTTATGGATGTGAACCATATTGGCCTTCGAGCCAAACCAGTTGTCCGCCAGAACATAATCAAACATCACCTTGTTGGTAATGGCCTGGGCAATCAGGTTTTGGAATAATTGATTTTTAGTCACTGAGGACTTTTTTCGCATTTGTCTGGTTTTAATATCACTATAGGCAATTTCTTTTTTAATCACCTCATATCCTATGGGTACGCTGAAGTCAGCATAGCGAACCATGCACGTCAGGATATTTATCCCTTTGAGCACAGTCCCTTTGGCATGAGAGTAATGCCAGCAATTCACTTCATTCTCATCGGTGTAGGGCTTTTCTTCAATGGAATCATCAAGAATCAATACTCCACCAACTGTTTCTTGCGACCTAACTGGCTTTTTTACATAGCGCCAAAGTGATTTTGAACCAAAATCCTTAAGACGAAGAAATCGGGTTACTTTATCATGAGCAAATGCTCCATCAACCAAATCAGACAACCCTGTTGCTGTCGCATATTTGTTTTGAAATATTAAATAATCACTATAAAGATCAAGCATATCCATTGAATTCCCTCCCTAAAATTAAGGGCGGAATTCTAATGCTTTTTGTTCAAACTGCAAGACCATGTGCGTAACATGAGTTATTAGTTCTCTTTAACAATCGGCATTTGATGTCTCATGCAACCATAGAACGTTCAGACTTATCGACTCAGCAAAAAAATCAATCGAATAGTTGGGGTCAACCCATTCCTCTTGCACCTGTGTTGAATAGTGAAACCCCATACCCCTTCGATGCGCTACCCAATATTCTGCAACAAGTAGTCAATGCCTATCAATCTTATGGTCAACAACCATTGCCTTTAGTAGCGGGTGGCGCCTTGGCTAATCTGTCTCTAGCCTGCCAAGCGCTTGCCAATGTGGCTCGTGACAACTACCTGGTTAGCCCTGTGTCTCTGTATTTTCTAGTCATTGCAAGCTCTGGGGAGCGCAAAAGTGCTGCTGATAATGTTTTTTCTAAAGCCATCCGTCAATGGGAAGCAGCGGTGCGTAAAAAACGAGAGCCTGAGCGGTTAAGTGCTTTAACCCAACATAAAGCTTGGCAGATGGAGCGAGATGGGCTGCTGACCCAAATCAAACGTGCTGTGTACTCCGGCGAAGACAGCGATTATTACAAGGATTTACTTGACGATCTGATTCACCAAGAGCCAGACATTCCAATTCAACCCACACTTTACTTTGAAGATGCAACCCAAGAAGCTTTAGCAATCCATCTCGCCCACGGCTGGCCAAGTGCCTCTCTTTGGTCCGATGAGGCAGGAATAATACTTGGCAGCCACAGCATGCAATCCAATCCCATGCGATTTGTCGCATTACTTAATCGTTTATGGGAAGGAAAATCATTTGCAGCCCATCGTAAGACTTCTCAAAGCTTTATCATCGAGAACAGACGCCTTACTTTAAATCTGATGATGCAGCCATTATTACTGGAACAGATGATTAGTCAGGCTACCGGAATCAGCCGCCAAAGCGGTTTTCTGGCGCGCTGTCTGCTCGCCTACCCAGATAGCTCCATGGGAACACGATTTTATCAGGAGCCACCAGAACAACTTGAGGGTTTAAACGAATACGAGCAACGCATTAGGGACTGTCTCGATCAATCACAACGATTAAACCAGGCAGGCTGTATTAACCTGCCGTTACTCAAAATGAATCCCCAAGCGAAGCATTTATGGATTCAGTTCTTTAATAGCATTGAAGCCGGACTAACTGCACAGGGGCAATGGATGGAAATTAAGGACTTTGCAAGCAAGGCAGCTGAAAATGCAGTGCGTCTTGCCGCCCTATTCCATCTCTTTTCAGGAAAAACTGGGGACATCAGTGTCGAGAACATCGAGCAAGCGATTACGCTGATGAACTGGTACTTAAGTGAAGCAAGCCGCCTGTTAGAGCCGCAATCGTCAAAGCCTAATCTTGAAGATGCCCAAAAGTTATTAGTTTGGCTTTTAGAGCAAAGGCCACAAACCAAAACGCCTCGAGACATTTTGCAATTTGGGCCATTGCGTAGCAAGATACAAAGAGATGATGCATTGGAAACCCTGATGGAACATCAGTACATACGTCTGGTAAAGACTGGAAATAAAACTAATATTGAAATGAATCCCCTGTGTAAATAATCGGAATCGAATCTCAATCTTTGCTACTTTTGCTACATTTAGGCACTTAAGGCTTAATTATCCCAACGCTATAGTCTAAACAACGTATTAGCCGATTGAATACAAGGCGTTAACTCGATGAGCATATGAGCAATCATACAAAACAAAGTAGCAATTTAATTGCTACTAACATGCTACTTAATGCTACACAAAACCATTAAAAGCCATTAGAGTTCAGAAAAAACTTGAAATAGTACCATTATGTGGTACTATTATAATTATGAATGCCAAACATAAAAAAGTGCTTAAAAACATATTTGAAACTCCTGTTAGCTCTTCAATTATCTGGAAAGATATTGAGTTAATGCTTATTGCATTAGGGGCTGAAGTTACAGAGGGTAATGGCTCTAGAGTACGCATAGCACTTAATGGAATTCGAGCTGTTTTTCATAGACCACATCCTAAAAAAGAAACTGATAAGGGGGCTGTTGTTTCTATGAGACGTTTTCTAAAAGAAGCTGGAGTGAAGCCATGTTAAATTATAAAGGCTATATTGGTAATGTAGAGTTTGATGATGAAGCAGAAATTTTTGCAGGAGAGGTAATCAATACAAAAGATGTAATCACCTTTCAATCTGATTCGGCTCATGACTTAAAACAAGCATTTATAGATTCAATTGAAGATTATCTTGCATTTTGCAAAGAAAGAAATGAAAGCCCTGAGAAGCCCTTTTCAGGGAAATTTAACTTAAGAATCCCGCCAGACCTTCATCGCGAAGCCTACGTGGTAGCCAAGCAATCAGGGAAAAGCTTAAACTCCTGGGTTTGTGATGTTTTAAGACATGCCATTTAACACGAGGCGCAGCCAACAGAAAAGGTGGTCTGATTTATAATTTGGGGCCATCTTAATCTGACCGCAGACCATATCACAAGGGTGCACCCTTGTGATAATTTTCACCCCTTCTTGAACCCCTCTATTTTTTCTATCAATAGAGTTTTGTTTTTATTTATGGTAAAGTAGAATCCCTTCTTTTAGAGTCTATTGATAGGAAATGCTGATGGATTTAGTAGGTTATGCCCGTGTATCGACAATTGACCAAAATTTAGATATTCAGCTTGATGCCTTGAGGAAAGCAGGATGCAAGAAAATCTTCTCTGAGAAAAAAAGTGGCACCTCAAAAAAAGACCGAACCGCATTTGATGAATGCATGAATTATATTAGAGAAGGAGATACCCTGGTCGTCACACGAATTGATCGCCTCACACGCAATATTCTTGATTTACAAAACTTAATTCATGATTTAAAAGATAAGAACATTAACTTAAAAGCACTAGACCAACCTGTTGATACCTCCAGCGCATCAGGTAAATTCTTTTTGGATATGCTCGGTGTCTTTGCTGAGTTTGAAACCAATTTACGTCGTGAACGCCAACTTGAAGGCATTGAGCGCGCCAAAAAAGAAGGGGTTTATAAAGGACGAAAACCAACTGCCCGCGCTAAAAGCCATGAAGTCATTACGCTTGTTAACCAAGGATACATGCGGGTTGCTGTTGCTAAAAAACTTGATATCGGCATTGCCAGTGTGTACCGTATTTTAAAAGAACACCAACGAAAAAATCCAGAGCAAACCCTCCCTGGCAGTCAATCCACCAAAAAAATTGCAGTAATTGAGGTTTGGCTCCAGGTGGAGAACAACTCCAAATTCGTTAGAGGGAAAAATGAATCAAGGCGACAAATTGAAGAAGAGTGCTTTGCCCCATTTGATATGGTAAAAAAGGATAAAGAGAGCTGGGAGTATGTGCTTAAAGTCCCCTATGAAACTGATAAGGAATTGGATGAAACCATTAATGAACTGATCGAGGAAGCAGGTTACCTTGCTGATTTGCGCAATGGCTTTATAGAAATGAATGTGACTGAGCCCGCTACAGGTAAGTCTTGGTCATGACCGCATGCTTCACTACCCTGCCCTGGGTTTATCATCTGGATTTTCAAAGAAAGGAACGCTATCATGCTGCCCGCTTTGAGAAAGATACACGCTATTATGTCATCCGGCTAAGTAAAGATTTACTTGAAGACTGGATCATTACCTTAATCAATGGGCGCATTAAATCAAAATTGGGACAAAGCAGAACACTGGCCTTTGCCAATTTTAACGAAGCGTTTGATTCTTTTTGTCAGCAAGCCAAGATACGCCATCAACGGGGCTATCATCTTAAAACCTTTGATTGCGACAATCACCTTCTGCTGCATCTACTACCCTTTTTAGTGCATGCAGAGAATACTGAAGAGGTGCATGAATCCAAAATAACTCAAAGCACTAAAAGTCTCAAGACTCAAAACCAATCCCCTGTCCCCAAGAAAAGCAATCAATCGTCAACTCATCAGCAGATGGGATTTTCTTTTTAATGGATGCTCTATTTTGGAGAGAGCTTAATACAAAAACCAGATTAATAATGATAAGAACGCTGGAAAAATGCTTGTTTTATTTGACAGAACCCCATTTGTACCCGATTATTGCGCCGACAAAATCGAATCCATATCAAAACGAAGCGCCACGCGCTATGAATAAGGAACATCCTATGAATAAAAAAGAATTGGTTGCTGCCATCAGCAATACATCAGGACTCAGTAAAACTGACTCAGAAACCGCCTTAAATGCAGTAATTAGCTGCCTCACTGATTTACTTGCCAAGGGCGACTCCATTGTGTTGCCAGGGTTTGCCAGTTTATCGGTGAAAGAACGCCCTGCTCGTACCGGACGAAATCCTGCTACAGGACAACCCATTGAGATTGCTGCCAGTAAAGCTGTGAGCTTTAAAACCGGCGCAAAATTAAAAGAGGCCATTAACGGCCAATAAACTGGGGAGGTAATGATGGCTCGGGGTATTAACAAAGTTATTCTAGTAGGTAATGTGGGCAATGCACCCGAGGTGCGGCAAATAACAGAAGGCAATGCGATAGCGACTCTTTCTTTAGCAACCAGTGAAACGTGGAAAGACAAACAAACTGGGGAAAAACAGGAAAAAACCGAATGGCATCGCGTTGTATTTTTTAGACAACTTACAGAAATTGTTGGGAAATACGTGAGAAAAGGCTCAAAGCTCTACATTGAAGGGAGCCTTCGCACCCGAAAGTGGCAAGACCAGCAAGGCATAGACCGTTATACCACCGAGATTGTTGCCAATGACATACAGATGCTGGATAGCCGGCATGATGAAGAAAGGCCTGATAACAATGAGCCTGGCTATGCCGCCCAGAATCCAATTCCTGCCAACAATCAACCTCCTGTACTGCAGGATTTTGATGATGATGTTCCGTTTTAGGAGTTTTTTATGTGGTTTAATAACCTTGTAGTGTATCAATTCAACACCCCTTTTGAAAAAAATGCAGATGAGCTGGAACAAGCTCTAGAAGAGTTTCGCCTAAAACCATGCCCACCTCATGCACGTCAATCGCAAGGCTTTGTAGCCCCAATTGATGAAGAAAAAGGAAAAGTACACAGCCTGTATGGCTGCCACCTCTTAGTCGCAGCTAAAGAGGTACGCCTCTTACCCAGCAGCATTATTCAGGCAGTGCTTGAAGAAAAAAATAATGCTTTTGAATTAACACATAATCGGCCAATGCGGCGAGCTGAAATCCTGCAACTCAAAGAAGAAATTGAGTTTGACTTACTGCCTAAAGCCTTTAGCGTACAAAAAAAGGATTGGTTTTATATCGATACAAACAAACAATGGCTGGTCATCAATAGTGCCAACCCCAATAAAGCCTCTGAAGTCATTACCCTTTTGACTAAAGCTCTGGGTTCACTCGATGCCGCACCCCTAATGCCTGATTCTGATTTAAGTACTTTGTTTGCTCGTTGGTTGCATGAGCCTACTTCTTTGCCCGAAGGTCTAGTGCTTGCAAAAAGCTGTGTGCTTGTTACCTCTGGAGAAGACAAAAGCCAGTATACCTGTAAGGATATAGAAGAAAACAGCGAGGAATTAACTACGCTACTTGCCCAGGGGTATACGGTTTCCTCCATTGAGCTGATTTGGCAAGAGAGGGTTCAATTTGTTCTAACCAATAATTTCCTGTTAAAACGGTTGAAATGTCTTGATTATCTCGACGATGCGTTCAAAGACAATGGCAAATTAGATAATGAGCAAGAACAATTTGATGCTAATTTTTCGCTTCTTATCGGTGAGCTCAGAGACCTTATCCAGTTTTTAATGGATGTATGTCGTAAAAAAGAAGCTGTTATGGTACCAGAAGAGGCCTGCGCTCTTTAAATCAGTTTTACTGCACTAGTAAAGCAAGTATTCAATGAATTTGAAACTTACTTATTTTTAACCAGATACAATTTGGATTTACATTTTATGAACGACAAGAATCAACCTGTTATAGAGCAGGAAGACATGAATCAATCGCTAACCATTGAAATGGCCCTGAATAATATCAGTCAATACAAAGGCTTCTTTCCAAAAGCAGATGTAGATTATTTATTAACAAAAAAAGAGGAGGTCATTCCCATTTTATTGGATTCTCTAGATGATGCTCTTGTAAATTACCCAAGTATTCCAAACGATAATATGCACCATGTTTTTGCGCTCTATTTATTAGCACATTTTCGTTGCAAAGCTGCATTTCCCAAAATAATAGCGCTTTTGGAATTACCAGGAGAAGCCGCATTCCATCTATTGGGCGATGATATGGTTACCGATTATGGAATGAAAAACATAATTGCCTCCACCTTCAATGGTGATTTATTCCTGTTGACCAAAGTCATTGAGAATCAAACGCTGAATGAGTATGTGCGCGCCTCTGTTCTTTCTAGTTTTAACGCACTTTGTTTACTTGAGCTGATTGACAAAGAAACACTCACCAAATATTTATTAGAGTTGATTGACGGGAAGCTTGAAAAAGACCAACCGCATCTATGGGCAATCCTTGCTGGCATGGTTATGGATCTTTATCTTTATGAACTGATTCCTGGGCTAGTAGAAGCATTTAATAAGGGATATGTCGATCCAGACTATACCAGTTTAGAGGATTTTGAAGATTGGTTTGCTAACTCTGATGCCAGCACCAATACTGATAAACACTTTATGGGCCAATACCATTATATTGATGCCATTAAGGATATGGAGTGGTGGGATTGCTTTCAATCAGATGAAGACAGAAGAAAAAATGAAATCAAAGTAAGTAACCTTATGAATCAGCTACTGTCTTTAAATAGCTCTGAACGCCCTATAAAATCCAGTACCATTCCATTTCAACGTGCCGGTATTAAAACGGGAAGAAATGATCCATGCCCTTGCGGTAGCGGGTTAAAATATAAAAAATGCTGCTTACATTAAATATGGGGTTTGGGGAAGCATTTTACAGAATTCGCAGGTCTTAATGGCTTTGTTTCCTAGCTTATAAAATAAACAGATCGAGGGGGCAGATCAGAAGCTATGGTATCCTTTCGGGCATGACTAATGCATTATTTTGTGACACCATCATGCCTAATAAATACGCCGAAAAAAAAGAATGGAACGTACCGAAACAAAAATACAAGTTGAGTAATTGGTCTGAATACAGCGATGCATTGCGTCGTCGCGGCGAGATTGATGTTTGGTTATCGGAAGAGGCTATATCATTATGGTATGAGAAGGATCGGGTTTATGATGGAGCTGGTGCGCCAAAACGTTTCAGTGATTTTGCTATCACCACCTGTCATGAAATACGTCAAGTATATCGTTTACCCCTTCGCCAAACAGAAGGGTTTATCAACTCCCTGTTTCGGATCATGAATATACAGCTTGTCTGTCCTGATTTTAGTTGTTTGAGTAAGCGACTTGGTAAGCTTGGAATCAAGGTTCCAAAATATAAAAAAACAGGGTCGCCTGAGGACGGAGTACACGCCATAGCCATTGATTCTACTGGCTTGAAGAGGTTTGGTCGAGGTGAATGGCATCGGCTTTGTCGCAAAAAAATAGTCCCTGGGTTAGACTCTGTATTTTTGCAAGGGAACGACCAGAGATGCTGAGTTTTAAGTGGCGCCATTTTAAGCAGGACATTATATTAATGCTGGTTAGATGGTATTTGGCCTACTCATTGAGTTATCGGGATGTTGAAGAGCTAGCCCTGGAACGTGGTCTAAAAGTATCCGTTCGGGGAAATACACCTGGCGTCGAAATAAAAACCGCATAAACTGAGCTTCTCAAAAAGAGGAGCTAGTAATGAAATCAAAAGAAGAGTACTGGGATCGCCTACTTAATAGCTATGAGCGAAGCGGATTATCGCAAGAGGATTTCTGTAGTGAGCAAGGCGTTCCTATTGCTAAATTTAAGTATCAATGGCGCAAAAGGTTTGGGTCAAGGAGCAAGGAAAGTCGATTACAAAAGAGTTCGGATAAAGCCAGTCATTTTGAACCGATACTGATTAGCAGCATGGATTTTGTTCACCAGGAGCCTACGAATCAATCGATTATTATCCAATTTCCCAACCGGATCCGCTGTGAACTAGCGATGGATATCAAGAGCCAGGACTTTTCTTCTCTTCTGAATCAATTGAGGTTGCTATGCTGATTCCAGAAGAAGTGCAGGTTCATTTATATTGCGGGATTACCGATATGCGTAAGTCCATCAATACCTTGGCCATACTGGTACAAGAGGTATTTGGGATGGCGCTTGAATCAGGGCATTTATTTTTATTTCGTAGTCGTTGCGGCTCTAAACTTAAAGCGCTCTACTATGAGGACTTTGGATTTACCTTATGGTATCGCAGATTAGAGAAAGGAAAATTCATTTTCCCACGAAATACACAAGGGCATATTGAGTTAACCAAAGAGCATTTCAATTGGTTAATGGCGTCTAATAAATACACATTTCACCCAGGAGAAGAGCCTGCAATTTATCTCGATTTTCATTGAAAAAAGCTCAGGAAATCAGGGTGGTTATGGTATAATTCCAGCATGAAAACGACTCATGACCACCCCATTTTTTCTACTGAATTTCAAGCAATTCTTGCCCCGATTCAAGCTGAAAATACAGCTTTAAAACAAGAAGCCCAAGAATGGAAAGAAAAATATCATAATATTCTAGAACAATTACGCTTAGCCAAACAACAACGATTTGGCCGCTCCTCTGAAGCGCATTTAGGACAAGGGGAGTTGCAATTTGATGAAGCAGATTCTGTTGAAGAAACGGCGCTTCCTCAAGAAGAAAATACCGTAACAATCACCTACACTCGAAAAAAGCCCGTACGCCGCCCATTGCCTGAGCATTTACCTCGTGAAGTCATTGAGCACGACATTGCAGAGGAAGAAAAGGTGTGTGCTTGCGGCTGTATGAAGCAACGCATTGGGGAAGAAATCACAGAGCAGTTAGAGTATGTTCCTGCCAAGCTTTCTGTGATTGCCCACGTTCGCCCCAAGTACGCCTGCAACCGTTGCGATGAGTCCGTTTCCATTGCGCCCATGCCTTTGTTATTCCTGCCAAAAAGCATGGCGACTCCCAGTCTTGTTGCCCATGCGATTGTCAGCAAATACGAAGGCTTTGTCGCAAAAAAATAGTCCCTGGGTTAGACTCTGTATTTTTGCAAGGGAACGACCAGAGATGCTGAGTTTTAAGTGGCGCCATTTTAAGCAGGACATTATATTAATGCTGGTTAGA
>NZ_RZGQ01000079.1 GCF_003989735.1 Legionella sp. km772
TTTTGATTTTTTTGATGCAGTGTAATAATTTCGCTTTTTGGTCATTCTATTCCCCTCTTATATTAGAAGAATAGCTCTTAAAAATACCTTTTTTTCGTCTAAAAATCCGCGCCTATATCATGGTGCTATGTGCCACTACTGATTTAACTCGAGCCAGCTCATCGAGTGTATGAATTTCTTTTAAGCCCAAATGGTCTTCTGAAATATTAGTAATGATGCTGATATCACATTCATCAAAGGCAAGCCCTGAGCGCAAAATGCCTCCACGGGCGCATTCTAAAACGGCAAAATTAATGCTTGGATCAGTTAAAATGGCTCTCGCACTTAAAGGACCGCTGCAATCACCTTCATAGCTTAATTGGCCATTGCTGTAAATTCCTTCGCTGGTCGAAAAACCTACTTTATATTTAGCCTTCTGCGCCAAATAAGCAGTTAAGCGGGTGACCGTTGTTTTCCCATTAGTTCCGGTAATGGCAATGACCGGAATTGTTGCGGAACTGCCCACCGGATAAAGCATGTCCAGAATTGGGGCGGCCACATTTCTGGGCAGGCCTAAGGTAGGTTGTAAATGCATGCGTAAACCAGGACCCGCATTAACCTCGATTACAGCCCCATTATTGTTTTGTATTGGTTTATTAATAGATTCAGCAACGACATCAATACCACAAATATCAAGATCAATTAAACGCGCTACTTTTTCTGCTAATTTTATATTACTGGGGTGAACAAGCTCAGTAACATCGCTCGCTGTCCCTCCACTACTTAAATTGGCGGTACTTTTTAAATATAAAATGTGGTTCAATGGTAAGACTGAATCCAATGAAAGGTTATTTTCAATTAAAATGGCGCTGGTTTCTTCATCCACTTTAATTGCGGTTAATATATTTTCATGACCAATACCGCGTTGGGGGTCTGCATTTACTTGGTCAATTAATTGTTTAACGGTATTCACCCCATCGCCTTTAATTAGGGCCGGTGTTCTTTTGGCTACTGCCACTACTTGGTAATTAACCACTAGAAAGCGATAATCATCCCCCGGAATAAATTCTTCAATAATTACTTTGTGGGAAATTTTTTTAGCCAGTTCAAATCCAAGAATAGCTTTTTCTTTGGTATTGATATTGGTTAAAACCCCGCGACCATGATTTCCGTTAAAAGGCTTTATAACTAAAGGAAAGTTAAGGATGAGCAAGGCTTTTTCTAAGTCCTCTAAGTTCCTAATGGTTTTGCCTTGTGGGACAGGGATAAAACTGCTTCTAAGCATCTTTTTGGTTAAGGCTTTATCACTCGCTATTTCAACACCAATAGAATTAGTTTGAGAGGAAACCGTGGCCCACATTTTCTTTTGATGTGCACCTTGGCCAAAAATTATTAAAGAGCTATTCGGAACATTGCGGTAAGGTATTTTTCTTTGGTACGCCTCTTTTACAAGGGCCTCCGTACTGGGGCCTAATTGTTCTCGTTGAGCAATTTCTTTTAAATGTTGCAGGTCTTGCTCTAATTGTGAGTATTCTTGTCCTGCGGCTAAGTGGGCAACTAAATTAAAAGCCGCTTCTCCGGCATATAGGCCCGCTTCTTCTATTTTATAAGAAAAGATCACTTCATAGACCCCTGTTTTTGAGGTGCTATAGGTGCGGCCGAAACCACAATCCATCCCGGCTAAAGTCTGGAGCTCAAGGGCCACATGTTCGATGACATGTCCCAACCACGTTCCTTCATGCAACCGTTGAATAAAGCCACCCGCAGTGCCAATTGAGCAACGATGCTCAAATAAACTAGGGATTAACTGGGACAGCGCTTCATTAAAACCATGCAAATAATTAGTTGGTAGTTCTTCGTACTGTTCTAAATCAAGTGTTAATACAATGAGGTTTTTTCTAAAATTTGACCAGTAATTGGGGCCATTTAATACCTGTGTCCTTAAAATTTTCATGAAGCATTCCCTTATCATAGCGAACTAAGTAATTGATTTAATATGCGGCTTTTGAAGCATTTTGTGCTAGAATTGCCTGATCGAGGTTTTATTTAGCGGCTCTTAAAATACTAGCCAAGATATTTATTATTGCTATTAAGGATTTCCTTAATTAATGCTGGGAAGTTAGAATAGGTAAAAAACGGGTTTTGCCCTATGTTATAAGGGTCAGGAAGTTATTTTTTTTGGAATTTTATAGGATACCTGTGTAAATGGACGTTGTTCACCAAAATATCAGTAGTAATATGCCTGGTATGATTCATGAATTAGCACAATCATTACTCATTATTCATGCTTACGTTCGAGGATCTCTAGAACGAATCAAAAATAACAATTTAACAGTTGAGCAGCTGCGCTCTTTATTTATAAAGGTTAAAGAACAGCTTGAGCTTATGTTTAAACTCCTCACTGCTTGGTGTAGTTAAAACGGTTCGTTTACGGAGCATAGGAAATGACTAAAAACAATCCCACTATTTTTATTATTGATGATGAAGTAAATGTTTGCCATGCCTTAAGTTGGTTGTTCAAATCAGTGCAATTTAATGTTGAAACTTATGAAAATGCCCAGCTTTTTCTTGAAAAATACAATCCCGAGAAACACGGTTGTATTATCATGGATGTACGCTTGCCAGGCATGAGTGGCCTTGAGTTATTAGAACAATTAAAAACTCAAAGAAGTAATATCCCTGTTATCATTATAACCGGCTATGGTGATATCCAAATGGCAGTCCGCGCAATGAAAGCTGGCGCAGTAGACTTCATTTTAAAGCCCTTTAATGACCAATGCTTATTAGAAACGGTGCAGAAGTGTATTAGCAAAATAGCTAATACAAACTCCATTGATTTAATTCAAGAACGCATCAATAACTTATCCGAGCGAGAGCGGCAAATTATTAATTTGATTCTGGATGGAAAGTTAAATAAACAAATTGCCTATGAGCTTTCAATTTCTATTTCCACTGTGGAAGCCCACCGGGCCAACATCATGCATAAAATGCAGGCTAAGAATGTAGCCCAACTAATCAAAATGTACTTACAAGTACAATTTAATAATGAATATTCAAATATTCAAAATTAGGCTAACCAGCCCACTGAATAGGAGGGACTATAAAGTCCCTCATCGATTCCTATTGATATCTATCTTTAAAATCTTTAATTGATTGCTCGGCTTGTTCTTTAGTGTAGCCATAGCGTTTTTGCAGTCTACCATTCAGCTCCTGTTGATTTCCCTCAATTTGCGTAAAATCATCGTCGGTCAATTTTCCCCAAGCTTGCTTCATTTTACCTTTGACTTCTTCCCATTTACCTTCAAAAATATCCTTGTTCATTTAGCACTCCTAATAATAATAAAAAGCGTAATTTGCATGCGTGATGCTTTGTAAGCATGGGTGGTTTTTTCCAGGCTCGCAACTAAGGTATTCCTTGAAAATAACTGGCAAACAGGCGTTTCTTTTTTAGTAATAGACACTACTATTTAGGGGTAATTTGTCATTTATAAACGTGTTAATTTACTTAAGGAAAAGCAATGATGAAAAAAATAATAGGACTATTAATAGCTAGTGGATTTTCGTTAATGATGGCAGGAGCGTTTGCTGATGGTGCAACTTCTATGGACACTAATTGGTCTTGTACGACCAATGCGAGCAGCAGTTCGGTTGCTGAAGAAAAATCAGCAGACGATCAAATGTCTAATAGCACCAAATCTGCTGCTGATGCTTTTGCCTTCGCAGCCAAACATTGCCGCGATTGCACTAAAATTACTTGTGAATCTAAATCAGAATAAAACTATACCCCTACCTTAGGGTAGGGGATAGCACTTAGGCAGGCCCGCCCCGGGTTAATAGAATAATAAGTAAAATGATGACTAATAGGCCTACCCCTCCACTGGGATAATAGCCCCACCCACTGCTATAAGGCCAGGTGGGCAATACAGCCAATAGAATCACAATCAATAGTATTAGGGTAATTAAGTTCATAATATTTTTTCCTTAAAAAGTACATTGCCAGTTAATAAGTCAATGTATTTTAATAATGGGAAAATTCCTGACTAATAACTATTAAGGTATTCATTGGAATACTCACTGAATACCATAAAAAATATAAATTTTATAAAAATTAATCTAGTTGACAAGTAATTGAAATTTATCTATAAATTTAGGCAATTTTTTAATATAGGTAGTTTCATGGACATTTTGGAAAGCGATTTCCAGGGTTCCTCTCAAGAGGGGACACGAAGCACTGCAGAGAAAAGTTTTCATGAGTTGACACCGCAGCATCTTGTTGTTCACGATTTTGTTTTAATGAATAGAATTCACTCTATTGTGACCGCTTTTATTCAAGAGGTAGACATTTCAGATATACTCTTAGAAATAATTGATACCGCCATGTCAATTAGTACTGCGGATAAAGGAAGTATTTTATTAGTAGATGAAAAGACAGAAAATTTAAAAATTACTGCCTCTCGGGGTTTTGACGCTCCCTTTTTAGATTATTTTGCTTCTTGTCCTCCGGGAGAAGGAGCTTGTGGGACGGCCTTGCAAAATAATGAGCGGGTAATCATTTATAACATTACGGAGGATCCCCGTTTTATCAATACCCCTTATTTAGCCCAGCTATTAGCCAAAGAAATCCATTCAGTGCAAGCCACTCCTTTAAAAAGTAGAACGGGAAAGATTTTAGGTGTTTTAGCCACCTATTATAAAAAACCGACCCTTCCTGAAGCCCATGAATTGCAGATGGTTGATCTTCTATCGCGTCTTTCTGCTGATATTATCGAGCGGAATCAATTGATTGCTGAGCGGGCCATTTTAATTGAAAAATTACGTGAGGCTGATAAACGTAAGAATGAGTTCCTCGCTTTACTCTCTCATGAATTACGCAATCCTCTCGCCGCCATTTCTAATAGTGCAGTATTGTTGTCTTATAGCAGCGGGGAATGTCCAACTGTAAAAAATGTGCAAGCTATTATTAATCGCCAAGTGACCCAAATCACTCGTTTAGTAGATGATTTACTGGATATAACCCGTATTATAGAAAATAAAATTCAAATTTCCTTGCAAAAAATTGATCTCAATGAGTTGGTTTTCCGCGTTGTGGAGGATAATAGGCTAAGCTATGAGCGGGCAGGATTGTCTTTAATTATACAATTAGCCGAAGGACCAGTGTTTATTCATGGTGATGCATTAAGGATTGAACAGGTAATCAATAATTTATTGCATAATGCATCAAAATTTTCCAACTATGGCGGTATGACCCAAGTCGTCGTTGAGGTTGATAAAAAGAACAACGAGGCTATTATTCGAGTTCTAGATGATGGAATAGGCATCGCGCCTTCCTTTATAGATCAATTATTCTTACCTTTTACCCAAGCAGATACTAGCATGGAACGCGCGCAAGCCGGTTTAGGTTTAGGTTTAGCCCTAATAAAAGGTTTAATCGAATTACATCATGGCTCGGTGCATGCAGTCAGCGCCGGTTTAGGCCATGGGGCCGAATTCATTATAAAATTACCTCTCCATGAGGAGGATGAGCATTTATTCGATCAACAAGCCCCAGCCTACCAGGTAGCGCTAAGTCGAACAATTCTTATTATTGATGACAATGCTGATATACGTGACAGCTTAAGCATGCTTCTTGAAACTTTGGGACATCAAGTCTATGTGGAGTCAACCGGTCGCGCAGGTATTGCTAAAGCCCGGGAGACAAGGCCAGATTTTGTCTTATGTGATATAGGGCTCCCCGAACTTAATGGTTACCAAGTGGCAAAAGCGTTCCGTGAAGATCCCATCCTAGAATCTACTTATTTAATTGCTATATCAGGTTATGTGCAGCCCGAAGAAATAATTAAGGCTAAACAAGCGGGCTTTGATAACCATTTAGCAAAACCCTTTAACTTTGATTTATTACAGGACATTCTAGTGGCTAAGCGGTTGCACGAGGAAAAGCCTTAAAGGGTGTGGAAGAAGTGACAGACTTCTTGTTCCACTCGTTTATCCACTAACACGCTTAAGTGATCGGCATTGTCTAAAAGACATAATCGACTTTTTTTATATCCGTTGCAGAAACTAATCGACTCTTTAGGCGATATCGATTCATCTTGGACCCCATGTATACATAAAAAAGAGGTAGTTGCCTCTTGCGAGGTAAAATTGCGTAAACGGAGAAAGGAAGGATCTATTTCTGTCTGTTGACGGAAGAGTTGACGTAAGTATAAATAGCCGTGTCCACTTAATTTAAATTTTCGCGCTAAGCTGTTAACTGGGCTGCGCATTTGCACCGGAGAAGCGATTAATACTGCGGCTGGGAGAGGCGCATCTAATTGCCAATCATCCATTTGTCCGGCTAAGTTCAAGGTATTTAAAAGCATGGAGCCGCCAAAAGAGTGCCCTAAGGCTCCATAAAATGGACCGTGTTCATTTAAAACATGGCGAATAATCGCACTGGCATCCGTCCACGGTAATTGCATCCCCTTAGCTTCTCCATGGGCGGGAAAATCAATCGCATAGACATCATAGCCTTCTCGATGCAGTGCGCGGATCACTCGTACCATGTAAGCTGCGCGCGATAACCATCCATGAGTGACTAATATTTTTTTTGCATTATCGCTATTAGCTGGTTTAAAACGATGAATAACATGATGGCGGGGATAGTCTTGATGAATCACTTCACTGCGTTTAATTTCCATAAATTCACAAGCCATGCGGGCAAAATCACGGTATTTCTTTTCTATCGGTAAATGTACAGGCGTGATGAATAATTGATAGCAAAATTGAGCGTGGAGTAAATCTATTAATGCGGCAAGAGAGTTAGTCATCATGATGAGTACCCCTTTTATTCTTTATTTAAAGCTTAGACCAAAAATGAACTGGCTGCTTGTAATTAGAGACGATGATTTTATTTCTAATCGCAATCCTAATACTACGGGTGCGTGATGGATTAGCCGTTTTTTCCGCACGGTTTGCCTTGGCGGTTTTTTTTTAGTCCTAAGGAATGCCCTTAATTTAATGAGAATAACTGGACTTTTTCCTTGTTTCCCCTAGACTATTTTATATTCATTTAAGGGATAATAAGGATTTTTAATTATGCATACCTCAAACTATATTTATCATCATGGGGAACAGGAGTTACATGGGTTTCTCGCTTATGATGACAAGGTTGATACTCCTCGCCCGGCAGTTTTAGTCGCCCATGATTGGTCAGGGCGCAGCGAATTAATGTGTACTAAAGCCAAATTACTTGCGGAAATGGGCTATTTAGCGTTCGCTCTCGATATGTACGGCCATGGCCGAATAGGTATCACAACCGATGAGAAAAAGGCCTTAATGACTCCTTTTATTAATGACCGTCTTTTACTGAGTGAGCGTCTTCGTGCTGCTTATGATGCAGTCATTGGCATGGAGGAAGTGGATAGCAGCCGGGTCGCCATTATTGGTTTTTGCTTCGGTGGTTTATGTGCACTCGATTTAGCCCGCAGTGGTCTTGAAATAAAAGGTGCAGTCAGTTTTCATGGTTTACTTAATAGACCGGTCGATCTTAAACCTGAACACATTAAAGCCAAAATTTTAGTCCTCCATGGCTATGATGATCCGATGGCAGCCCCTGAGCAAGTGAATGAGTTTTGCCAAGAGATGAATGAGGCTAAAGCGGATTGGCAAGTGCACATGTTTGGCCATGTTCAACATGCTTTTACTAATCCTGATGCCCATGATCAGCATGCTGGATTGGTTTATAATTCAATGGCCGCAAAACGAGCTTGGAATGCGATGACCCAATTTTTCCAGGAAATTTTTTAACCGAGAGTACTTTAGTGAGCCTCTATGTTTAAAAAAATTTTAATAGCCAATCGAGGGGAGATAGCCTTAAGAATTGTCAGGGCATGTAAGGAAATGAATATTGCCCCAGTGACTATTCACAGTGAGGCTGACCGCTTTGCTTTGCATGTAAAAAGAGCAAGCCATTCACATTGTCTTAGTAAAAAACCTTTAGAGGCCTATTTAAATGGGCAACGCATTATTGAATGCGCTAAGGCGGCTCGTTGTGAGGCAATACATCCGGGTTATGGTTTTTTATCGGAAGATCCAGACTTCGCTGCAGCTTGTGAACAGGCCGGTATTGTGTTTATTGGGCCTAAATCTTCGGTTATTGCCACCATGGGCTCTAAAGTTGCGGCGCGAAAAGCAATGCGCGGTGCCAACATTCCTATTATTCCTGGTAGTGAAGGGAATATAGAGACTATCGCTGAGGCTTTAGTCTGGGCCAAAGAACTAGGTTTTCCAGTGATGTTGAAAGCGACTTTTGGTGGCGGTGGCCGGGGCATTCGACTTTGCTACAATGAGGAGCAATTAGCCCAGCAGTTCGTACGGGTTCAATCGGAAGCAGAAAAGGCCTTTGGTAGGGCGAATGTCTATATGGAGCGTTTTATAGCCAATCCTCGTCATATAGAGGTACAGATTTTGGCTGATCACTACGGTAAAGTACTGCACCTTTTTGAACGAGATTGTTCGATACAACGTCGGCATCAAAAATTAGTGGAAATAGCACCATCTCCGAATTTAGAGAGCAAAACGCGCACAGCATTATTAGACTATGCGGTGCGGGCTGCAACAGCGGTAAACTATACCAATGCAGGTACGGTTGAGTTTATTTTAAATGAACAAAATGAGCCTTTCTTCATGGAGATGAACACCCGTTTGCAAGTAGAACATCCGGTTACTGAGCAAATTACTGGGGTGGATATTGTCCAAGAGCAAATAAGAATTGCAGCCGGTTTACCTATACTGCTCAATCAAGAAGACATCCGCTCTAATGGTTATGCCATAGAATTTCGTGTGAATGCAGAAGATCCGCAAAATGATTTTTTACCAAGTTTCGGCCGGATAACCCGCTATTATGCTCCAGGCGGTCCTGGTGTGCGAACTGATAGCGCTATTTATACGGGCTATACTATTCCTCCGGATTATGATTCTTTATGTGCAAAATTAACCGTTTGGGCACTTGATTGGCCTTCGGTAATTAACCGAGCGCGCCGCGCTTTAGAGGAGATGCGTCTTTTTGGTGTGAAAACGACGATCCCTTATTATTTAGAGATGATAAAATCGCAGGAATTCCAACAAGGCCTGTTAACCACGGGGTTTATTGATGCCCATCCGGAGTGGTTAAAATACTCTAATAAATCCTTACCCCAACATAAAGCCGCAGTAATTGCTGCAGCCCTAGCCTTATATAGCCAGAAAATTACTAATCAGTCATCTTGAAGGGTGTAGAGTCATTGTTTACAAGTGGGCAATTATTGTCTTTGAGTTGAATTATTGTCCAAGACCTATTAGTATGCACTTCCCTTGCGGGGAGTGGGAACTTGATCATTGGCGCAAATAGAAATAACAATTTGAGTCTGGCAGAATCTGCTATAGAATAAAGACTATTTTTGATCTAAGGGCACACACCTTATAACGATCATGGAAGCTTATAAACCTATGCAACTTCATCATTTTTTTGAACATTCATGTGATCTCTATCCCGACAATATCGCCTTAGTTTGCGACAATGCGTTTATTTCTTATCAGGAATTAGAGCATCGTGCTAATCAATTAGCTCATTATTTAGCTCAGCAAAAGATAAAAAAAGGCAGCATCGTAGCTATTCTTTTAGAGCGTTCTATTGAGTCGTATATCGCTATTCTCGCCAGCTTAAAAGTGGGCGCTGCTTATGTTCCAATTGAAGTTGATTATCCTGAAGAGCGTATTAATTACATTCTTTCTGATTTAGCTGTCGATCTACTCCTTACCTCCTCTCAACAGCGTAATCAAAAAAATCTTAATTGGCCCAATTATCTCGCTTTAGATGAATTAAGCCCAGAGCTCGCTACCCAAGCAGGGACTCGTTTAACGGACGCAATCTATCATACTGACGCAAATAGCTTATGTTATGTCATCTATACTTCAGGTTCGACCGGTAAACCTAAAGGGGTTGAAATAACCCATAAAAATATTTGTCACTATGTCGATGCTGCAAGCCAAGTTTATGAGATGACAGAAAAAGATAGAGTATATCAAGGTTTTTCCCTGGCTTTTGATGCATCCCTAGAAGAATTGTGGATGGCCTTTGCCCATGGCGCAGCTTTAATTGCTTGTACCCAGAAAGAGGTGCGCTCTGGTTTAGGGTTAACTTCTTTTTTACAACAGCATCAGGTGACTGTTTTTTCTACAGTTCCGACCTTATTATCTACCTTAGAAGGACAACTTCCTCATTTACGTCTGCTCATTTTAGGCGGCGAAATGTGCTCATCAAGCCTAGTAAAAAAATGGATGCGACCGGATCTTAAAATTATGAATACTTATGGTCCAACTGAGGCGACCGTAGTCACTACCTATTTTGAATGCCATCCCCATAAAGAAGTAACCATAGGCCGACCCTTGCCGGGTTATGAAGTGTTTATTTTAGATGAACAAGGTAAGAAGGTCCCTGCAGGGGCAATGGGGGAGTTATGTGTAGGTGGGCCTGCAGTAGCTCGAGGTTATGTCAATAAGCCAGAAATAACCGCCGAGAAATTTATTGAGCACGATGAGCAACGCTTATATCGGACGGGCGATCTGGTGATGCTTACAGCTACTGGCGATTTGCAATTTGCAGGGCGAGTGGACGATCAAATTAAATTACGCGGTTTCCGTATTGAACTTAACGAGATAGAAAGCGTTCTGCTGGACTACCCCGGGATTAAACAAGCAGTGGTTGCTCTGCAAACTTTAGATCAACCTACTTTAGTTGCCTATTTACTTCCTGAACAAAAGGCCAGTTTTGATTTAAATGGGCTTAAAGAGTTCTTGCGTTCACGGTTACCCGATTATATGATGCCTTCAGCCTTTGAGTTTTTAGAGGCTTTTCCTTTATTATCGAGTGGTAAAGTAAATCGCAAAGCACTGCCTTTGCCCACCCAAAAATTGATAGCTAAAGAATATAAAGCTCCGGAAACGGTGTTGGAAAAAGAGATTGCTCGTGTGTGGGAAAAAGTTTTAGGCTGCGGCCCAGTTTCTATTGATGCTGACTTTTTTTACGATTTAGGAGGGCATTCTTTATGGGCGGCGCAAATTATCTCCCACTTACGTAAAATTCCTGCTCTGAGCACGATTTCCATTTTAGATTTATACAAAAATCCTAACGTCGAACAATTAGCGCAAAAATTTAAACATTATGCTAAGCAAAATGGACACCAAACCAAACAAGCAAAGGACAAATACACCGCCCCTCATTGGAAGTATATTCTATGTGGTATTGGGCAATTTTTTGGTTGTGTGTTCCAATATGCAGTAGGAGCTTGGCAATTATTAGCCGTTATCCTATGTTATGCTTGGATTAGTTCTAAGTATTCTTTAGTATCTACCGAATCACAAGTTGCGTTTTTAGCCTTGTTTTTATCAATGCCTTTTATTTCAATGATGATCACGGTAAGCCTGAAATGGCTTTTATTGGGTCGGGTTAAACCTGGGATATACCCGCTTTGGAGTTGGTTTTATTACCGCTGGTGGTTAATCCAGCGTTTGCAGAAAAACGTTTATCTAGGCAAACATTTATCCGGCTCACCTCTAATTAATCTTTATTACCGTTTATTAGGCGCTAAAATCGGTGAAAACTGCCATATTGGCACTACCCAGATTTTTACTCCTGATTTAGTGAGTATCGGGAATAATGTGTCCTTAGGGACGGATAGCCGTTTAAATGGCTACATTATAGAAGACGGTTGGTTAAAAATAGGGACTATTGAAGTAGGTGATGATTGTTATATTGGTTCTAGGACTGTATTAGGAATTAACAGCTGCATGCAGGATAAATCTGTATTGGAAGATATGTCAATGATTCCCGATGGGGCGGTCCTTGAAGCGGGGTCCTATTATGTTGGCTCACCTGCAGTGGTCGCATCATTGCCAAAGAATCATCCTACTATGAGTCAAGAAAAGGCTGCACCTGCTACCTTACTGGAACACAGTGTTTTCGGTATTTTGCATTATCTAGGTATCGTTTTTGTAATGGTGATGTACTATTTATGCATTTTACCCAGCATTTCTTTGATTTCTTACACCTATGATCGCCATGAATACTGGGGAACTATGCTGTTAGCTATTCCTGCAGGGGCGATTTTATTTTTAACCCTGTATTATCTTTGTTTAATTGTTTGTAAAAAAATAATCCTGGATAGGATAAAACCAGGGTCTTATCCGGTTCGTAGTTTTTATTATCTACGTCATTGGATCATTGAAAAAATGTATGATGTGGATGAAATTTCGGTCATGGCGGATACTTTATATTTACCGATGTTTTTGCGCTGCTTAGGGGCTAAATTAGGTAAAGGGGTTGAAATGGGGGAAACGCCTCATGTCATCCCCGATCTCGTCACCATTGAAGAAGGTGGTTTTATTGCCAGTTCGGTTGCCTTAGCCTGGCCTTCTGTTTATCAAGGGATAATTAGCTTTTCACCGGTACGTATTGGTAAAAAAGGATTTGCGGGTAATGTAAGTTTACTTCCCGGTGGCAAGACCATTGGTGATAGAAGCCTCTTAGGTTCCCTGTCTCTTCCTCCCGAAAATAATGATTCGGCCCGCGCCGATACTGCATGGCTAGGTTCTCCGGCAGTGTTTTTACCTAAAAGAGAAGTGTTCACTGGGTTTTCCGACCAACAAACCTATGATCCGCCTAAAAAATTATATTATGTGCGCTTAGGTATTGAACTGTTCCGGATCATTTTACCTACCGCGTTTTCTTTCGTGGCCTTATTTAACTTGTTGTACATTTTAGACTTCATGCTCGATCATTATTCTTGGTTAGCTACTGCTCTTGTGCTTCCCTTTGCAGAATTTTTTATCACGGTAGGCTTGGTTTCTTTACTCGTGGGTTTGAAATGGCTGCTATTAGGAAAATTAAAACCCTTAACTAAACCTATCTGGGATATTTTTATTTGGAAGAATGACGTTATCGAATATTCGTATAACTATTACATAAATCCTCATTACACGAATAAAGTATTGGGAACTCCTTTTGCTATGTGGCTGCATCGTTGTTTAGGCACCAAAGTAGGAAAACGCGTTTTTACCGACAGTGCGGAATTCTCTGAGTTTGATCTTATCACTATAGGTGATGATGTGTGCATTAACGCAGAAACGATTTTACAAACCCACCTCTATGAAGATCGTATTTTTAAGGTGTCTCAGGTTACTATCAATAAGGGTGCTAATATCGGTGTGGGATCTATTATTTTGTATAACACCTTAATGGAAGAAAACTCTACCCTTGGTAGTCTTTCTTTATTAATGAAGGGTGAGCGCTTGCCCGCTAATACTCAATGGGCAGGGATTCCCGCCCAAACTACGCTCGCAGTTCAACCTGAACTAAGTGGTATTGAGCTGGTAGAGGAAGAAGAATTAACGGCAGTATTGCAATAATAGAAATACGAGTTAATGTTGCTTAGCCTCGACAAGCCTGTTGGGCCGAACGGCCCAACCTACAATAGATGGTATAAAACTCAGTGGCGGCAAGCTCATTTAAATGCGCGCCTTTATTTTAGAAGTGGTAATTCAGCCAACCACCGTAGGTTGGATCGTTTGGCCCAACAATGCTATGCGAATGCGAATGAAAAAACTCTATAGTTTTCCTCTACTCACCTATATAATTCCTAAAACCAAAGGAATGATGAAACCCAACCCATGCAATATAGAAGAACCGAACTACCTGGGGCCAGCTATTTTTTTACGGTAAATCTTTACAATCGCAAGAGTAAATTATTAATCGAACAGATTAACTTGTTAAAAACTATCTTCAAAAGGATTCATAATCTATACCCCTTTAAAATAGAAGCCATAGTCATATTGCCAGACCACATCCATGCTGTATTTACGATGCCCCAAAACGACAGCAATTATTCATTACGTTGGAATTTAATTAAAGGCTATTTCTCCAAAGAAATTCCTCAGCAAGAATTTATTAACGCGAGCAGAAAAGCAAAGAAGGAGCGCGGGATATGGCAGCGAAGGTTTTGGGAGCATCTCATTCGCGATGAAGATGATTTAAAAAATCATATTAATTACTCATGTTACGCACATAAACTTGTAGTTTGACTAAAAAGCATTAGAATTCCGCCCTTAATTTTAGGGAGGGAATTAAATGGATATGCTTGATCTTTATAGTGATTATTTGATTT